>DPVY01000261.1 GCA_003527965.1 Fidelibacterota bacterium | reverse complement strand
GCTAAACTATCGCTTGCGAAAGCGCCGGTCTCAAGATTAACGGTAACGCTGTCGCCATTTTGCAGCTCCAATTCCGTAATCAGCGCCTTATTATAAATGAGAATCGGCATGGCGGCATTAATGGCATTACGCTCATAGATAGCGCCGTATGACTCGGCAAGGATAAGCGGAATGCCCAGCGATTTAAAGCAATCCACCGCCTGCTGACGCGAACTGCCGGCGCCAAAATTTTTACCGGTGACAACGATATCACCGGGTTGAGCCTTTATCGCAAAATCTTTATACCCTTCCAGGTTGTCAAAAGTATATTGTCCCATTTCCTTGAGATCGGTGATAGTCAGGTAACGGTTATGAAAGATCATATCCGTATCAATATCATCCTTTTGAATCAGCCATATCCGACCGGTAAATTCAACCGGCGGGGCGTCGGGATGACTTTTTTCTTTAGCTTCACCCAGTTTGATTCCAAGCGCGGTAAATTCGGCTGCTTTGGCAGGTACTTCATCGGGAGTCGTAATATAGCCGGCTACAGCCGAGGCGGCTACGATCGCCGGTGACGCCAGATAGACGCTGCCCTTACCTTGTTTGCCGGCGAAATTCCGATTACCGGTGCTGACGGTAATCTCATTAGGTCCGTTCTGACCAACCTGTCCCGCCGCGCAGCCGGCGCAACCGGCGTTGGAAACCAGTGCTCCGGCATCTTTAAATATTTTTATCAACCCTTCATCCAGGGCTTGTTTCCAGACCTCATCCGTGGCGGGAACGATCTTCAGAACTACTCCGGGCGCTACTTTTTTACCCTTGAGAATATCCGCTGCAATCCGGAGATCCGATATACGACCGTTGGTGCAACTGCCGATAAAAGCCGAATCGATTTTGGTCCTTTTAACTTCCCGGATATCAACATCATCATGGGGATGACCCGGTCTGGCCAGCATGGGTTTGAACGCCGAAACATTCACTGCAAACTCCTGGTCGTACTCGGCATCCGGATCAGCCGCAATCAAATCAATAGTTTTTCCGGTTCGCCTTTTCAGTTCTTCAATGATCACAGTTGTCGGCGTAAACAGGATAATGATAGCGCCCATCTCGGTTCCCATAGAAGCAATGGTAATCCGTTCATCCAGCGTGAGCGCATCGACAGCATCACCAGCCATTTCCACGGCACAACCCAGGAGTGTATTGGCGCCAAATCGGTTCAGTAGATTCAGGATCATGTCCTTAGCACTCACACTTTCCGGTCGCTTCCCGGTTAAGTTAAGTTTGACCGATTTGGGAACCTTGAACCACGACTTGCCGCCGGCCCATACCGCCGCAATATCCTGATCCCCCATCCCCTGACCAAAAGCGCCGATCGCGCCCATGATATTGGCGTGTGAATCGGTGGATACAAAAGTTCCGCCGGGCAGGATCAGCCCTTTATCAATGGCAAGGTGGGTTCCGATACCGGAATTTACGTCATATACCTTAATTCCATTTTCCCGGGCATACTGACGGCAGAAATGCTGATTGGCGGCATATTTCTGATCCGAGCCGCCCGGATTGCAGTCAAAGGTAAAAAAGGTCCTGGCGGGATCGTCTACCTTGAGTCCATTTTCGATCAGGTTTTTCACCACGTTGGCACCGCCAAAATCACGGGCTACACGGGCATCGATGCTGACATCAATGATATCGCCGGGTTTTACCTCGGTCCGGCTGCTGTGGTTGGCGAGTATTTTTTCGATTAAATTCATACTTTTAGTCTCTCTTTAAAAGGTAAAAAGGTCATAAAATCGACATGATGAACGATATAGGCTTCGGTGCTGCGTTTGATCATATTTCCCTCACCGGCATGGGCGGCAATAATATGACATACCTCGGCGGACACACCGCACTGCTCCGCCAGCGATACACCTGAGAAGGGGTGACGCAGGTAATTACCATAGGCGCCCTGAACCGCCTTGCCATTTTCATCTAGATTATATTCAACCAGTTTTCCCACATCACAGAGGATGGCGCCGGCGATCAGTACATCCATGTCCACAGTGAGTTCACCATGGTACATCTCATTGATCTTCCGACCGGCATCACGGGCAATGTGAACCACAGAGCGTTTATGATCCATAAAGGTGACCTTGAGATCGGGACCACAGAGCAAGGTAAAGGGAATTCTCCTCAGATCGTCAGAAGTTAAGACACTTCTCTCCAGGGCAAGTTCCCATGTTTTAGCGACCTTTTCTCTCAAATTCACGTCCTGAATCCACATCAGTTCCGGCCAGAGTTCTAATACTTCGTTTTCCATAATCACGCCTTTCTTGATTTGCCACAGAGGCACAGAGGACACAGAGCACAATTAAAATATTTATTCAACTCTCTGTACTCCTCATAATTCCTGTAACTAAATAATAAATCTTTTAATTCCATTTTTAAGCAATTTCGAATTAAAATTAATCAACAATCCTAGTTTGTACGTACCCAATTTCATATAACTAAGGATTTGTGCTTCAAAAACAGGGTCCATTCTTTCAACACTTTTCAATTCAATAACAATAGTTTTTGCTACTAATAAATCAATTCTAAAATCACCGATTTTCTCACCTTTATAAATAACCGGAAGCGACTTTTGTCGTTCAAATAAAATGTCGTTCCTTTGAAATTCAATACATAAGGCGGACTCGTAAACAGATTCCAATAATCCCGGACCAAGTTGCTTATGAACCTCAATACAACAACCAATGATCTTTTCAGTAATTTTATTCAATTCCACTGATAAACCTTTGCCACTGCAACACTGAGAACACGAAAAAAATAAAAATATTTAATCAATACTCTGCGCACTCCGTGGCTCTGTGGCTAAAAAATATCACAATTTGGCAATAATCGCATCGGTCATCTGTTTCGTCGAGGCAGCGCCTTTATCAACCACATCGGCTCTGCCGGGCATTTTCATCATATCATAGGTTCGAACCTTACCTTCGGCAATCACCTCCGCTACTGCTTTACGGATTTTCGCGGCAAGATCGTTCTCACTAATAAAATCAAGCATCAGACAGGCTGATTCTATCATGGCGATGGGATTGACAATGGACACCGGGTAATCCGCGTATTTCGGCGCCGAGCCATGGGTCGGTTCAAACAGCCCGATACCAGAGTCGGGATTAAACTGAGCGGAACAGGCAAAACCCAGACCACCGATAAGACCGGCAAAACCATCGGAGACAATATCGCCAAACATATTTCCGGCAACAATGACGCCATAATTCTCTGGATTCTTGGTCAGCCACATCATCTGGGCGTCAATATTGGTGTTCCAGAGCTCGATCTGAGGATAATCTTTTTTTTGAATTTCCTGCGCCATTTTATACATCATACCCGAGGTTTCCCGGATCACGTTGGGCTTTTCACAAACCGTGACGGATTTATAGCCGTACTTTTTTGCATGTTCAAAAGCCGCTCTCAGTATTCGTTCGGTAGCCTTTTTGGTGAAAATCCGGGTAGATACGGATATTTCTTCTCTTGGTGCATCCCCAAAGTTCTTTACAAATTTTGGATGGGTCAGGAGTGCATCATAGACCTTATCCGGCGGATTGCTCCACTCGACGCCGCCATAAAGACCTTCGGTATTTTGACGGAAAATTATTACGTCCACTTCGGGTTCTTCGATGGTATTATTCCTGCCGCGACGAATAAAGTTCAGCGGATTGCCGGTATATGAATGGCAGGGGCGCACACAAATGTCCAGATTGAAATGCTGGCGCAGCCCAACTATGGGGCTGGAATAGACTAAACCTTTATCTTTTAATTCCGGAGCCAATTCAGCGGCAGCCGCATCTTTCGGTTTAGAAGTAATTGCCCCAAAGAGGGCGATTTTGTGTTTTTCAATCAGATCCAGGGTACGCTGAGGCAGCGGATTCCCCTCTTTGCGCCAGAATTCCCAACCGATATCGGCATGCACATAATCCGCCTCAAATCCGGCTGCATCGAGAACCCGGATCGCCTCTTCCAATACAGGTTTACCGATTCCGTCGCCAGGCATTGTTACGATGGTTCGTTTTGACATTAAGACTTCTCCTTAAAAATAATTACAAGTTAATTAAAAGTATATGCAGGATCAATATTGACCTTAATTTCACAATCTGGAAATGCCCGCTGTAAAGCGCCATTCAGCTGACGGTATTCCTGGATGTCCTCGTATTTTTTACCCGTCTGTTCCTCCAGAACCAGATCAAATAACAGCAGATGATGATTTGGTTTTCTGACCAGGCGGAGATCATGATAATTCCGTATATTTCTGCTTTCAGTTACTATTTTCCGGACAATATCGTTTGCCAGCTTTACATCCGCGCTATCGATATCAACCGGATCGACATGAACCGTACAATAAACAGCCAACTGTTCAGCCAGCATGCTTTCCACCGCATATCCTATATCATGGGCGATGATACTGCTTTCTTTCTGATCGACTTCAACATGAACGCTTACAAATTTTTTATTACCATAGCTGTGCACGACGATATCATGGGTATTGAGAACATTCTCGACGGAAAGACACAACTGTTGTATTTTACGAATAAACTCCGGTGTCGGCGGTTTTCCCATCAATGTATCGGCGGCCTCCCGGGCAATCCGGGCACCTGCCCAAATCAGCAGAATACCAACTAAAATACCACCCACCCCATCAAGAAACGTATAGCCTAATTTGCTACCGCCAATCGCCAGTAGTACTAATATGGAAGAAATGGAATCGGTATAATGATGCAAGGCGTCAGCCCGCAGCGCCTGGGAATCGATCAGTTTTCCGATGTGTTTGGCAAAAGATCCCAACCAATATTTAATTATTACCGTAAGAAAAACAAAAATCAGGACGCCATAGGTCACCGTTGATAACCCGGGATTATTCAAACGACCTGCCGCGGAACGGATAAATTCGACACCTGCCATCACCAATAAAACCGCAATGACCAAAGTCGCGATATACTCAGCCCGTTGATGACCAAATGGATGCTCCCGATCGGCGGGTTTTTCCGAAATCCGATAACCAATTAGCACAATTATTGACGTTGACACATCGGACAGAGAGTGGATGGAATCGGCTAACAGAGCAATGGAATTGATCAAAAGACCAACCACTAATTTTGCTATGAAAAGCAGTATATTGGTAATAATACTGGCCCAACCGCCGATACGCCCGTATTGCGCTCGAACGGACAAACTTTGAACATCTTGCCCACGCAGAGAACGTGGAATACACCAGTTAAATAGAAAGGATTTCATTCAAGACCTAACTGTTTTTTAGTATACGGGATCAACCCGCCGGCATCGAAAATCCCAACGATTTCTTTCGGCAGCGGCGGAAATGAAAACACACCGGCTTTACAACAAATCTCACCCTTTTCGGTATCGATCTCAATGCTCTCTCCGTGTTCCAGGGCATCTACGGCTTCCGCCGATGTCAGCGCCGGCAGACCGAAGTTGATACAGTTTCGGAAATATATCCGCGCAAAGGTTTTGGCGATTACCGCTCCGACACCGGCATAAAGCAAACAGGACGCCGCCTGCTCGCGACTGCTGCCGCAACCGAAATTTGTTCCTCCGACGATCACGTCGCCCTTTTGAACATTTTTCGCAAATTCCGGATCCAGATCTTCAAGCGCGATTTTTGCCATTTCTTTCGGATCGGTCACCGTATAGGTATATTTTCCGGGAAAAATTACGTCCGTGTTGATGTCATTGCCGTACTTCCAGACTTTTCCTTTTATTATCATCTTATTTTCCTCCCGAACTTTTTATTTAAGCCACAGAGACACTGAGAATCACTGAGACCTTTTATTAAATAAAACTGTAATGTTATTTTCTCTTTTCAAACTTTTCTAATCACTTAATATTTCATTATCCTTTTTCTAAGCGCTCTGTGACTCTGTGGCTATTCTCTAAAATCCTCAATCTTCCCCGTCAGCGCCGACACCGCCGCCGTCATTGGACTAACCAGATAGACAAAAGATTCCTTGTTACCGAGACGTCCTTTGAAATTCCGATTGGAAGTGGCTAAGGTAACTTCACCGTCAGCGGGAACGCCCTCATGGTTGCCCATACAGGGACCGCAACCGGGATTCATGATCACACAACCGGCTTCAGCCAAATCGGTAATCCAGCCCTTTTTCAGAACTTCGATGTAAACTTCAGCCGATGCCGGAAAAACCAGCATGCGAACGTCGGGATGAACCCTCTTCCCTCTCAGAACATTGGTCACTACCTCAAAATCCTCAACCCGGGCATTGGTGCAGGACCCAAAAAAGACCTGATCGATCTTTGTCCCTTTGACCTCTGCAACCGGGACAACATTATCCACGGTATGAGGTTTCGCGATCATCGGTTCCAGCACAGATACATCAAATTTATACTCGGCTTCATAAATGGCATCACGATCGGATTCGACAATTTCGAACGGCGTTTTTACCCGTCCCCTGAGATACTCCAGAGTCTCGGCATTGGGAATCATGTAACCGGCTTTAGCGCCAATCTCCACCGCCATATTCGTTAATACAAAACGGCTTGCGACACTCATAGCGTCAATTGTCGGTCCACAAAATTCGATGGCCTTGTAAAGAGCACCGTCGGCGCCAATTTCACCGGCAATTTTCAGCATCAGGTCTTTCGCAGACACTCCCGGAGGAAATTCACCCTCAACCACGACTTTAATCGTCTCCGGTACGCGCAGCCAGATTTTACCCCGTGCCATAATTGCCGCCATTTCGCTGCGCCCAATTCCGGCAGAAAATGCACCAAAAGCGCCATACGAAGTCGTATGGGAATCCGAACCGACAATCAACGCACCCGGCCAGACATGCCCCTTTTCGTGCATTACCTGATGACAAATGCCGACGTTGATATCGTAAAAATTTTCTATGCCCTGCTTCTTGACAAATTCCCGGATATCTTTATGATTCTGGGCAAATTTCTCGTTAGCCGCCGGTGTACAGTGATCCAGAATGATCACATGCTTTTTCGGATCATAGACTTTGTCGACACCAATCTTATAAAATGTTTTGGAAATGGCAGCTGTGTTGTCGTGAGACATGGCTATATCGGGTTCCACCTCAATGATCTCGCCGGGGACAACATCTTTTCCGGTTTTTCGACCTAAAATCTTTTCTGTAAATGTCCTTCCCATATATACTCCTGACTGCTTAAATATTTTTACAAGCCTTATCGGGCGTTAAATCTATTAATTATTCAAACATGCTGCGACAATTTCGGCACAGTCCAATAATTGCAAACCAAATCACATGTCAATGCATTGCTTCTCAGATATGGAAAATAGTCGCTTATAAATTCATCTGATTTGCAGGTAGATATTAGGGAATTTATGAATAAGCGTCAAAGAATATTTCACGGAAAGTTCAATTATTTTAGGCTATTCCTGTATTTTGCTAAAACTATTCCACCGAACAAGGTATTGGTTCAGCCAGACAGCCGATTGATTTTTCATCGATAATCTGCATCCCGGGCATTGCTTTTTAGCCGAAAAACACTCAATTTTGACAGAATCGATAACGGAGGTGAAATTGAAACAAACAGGTGCGGCAGGCAATCGGGGATCGGATATCCGTTCTGATTGCTATATTGAAATTGAACTGACCAACAGCGGTGGCATCCAGATGGACATTCGGAGTAAAGTAGACCGCCTGTTTGGTACGGGAAATCGTCAGTTGATCCGGGATATGCTGAACTTTTTCGATATCCCGAATGCTAAAGTTATTTTGGAAGATAAAGGCGCGCTGCCCTTTGTGATAATGGCGCGGATCGAAGCTGCCGTAAAAAAGGTTACTGATACAAATAAAGAATATCTACCGGAATTGATCCCGGAAAACCGGTATAGTACTCAGCAGGATCGTTATCGTCGCTCCCGTCTCTATCTGCCCGGCAATACTCCCAAACTTTTTATCAATGCCGGGCTGCACAAGGCTGACGGTATTATTCTCGACCTCGAAGATTCCGTGGCGCCCGCTAAAAAG
>DPVY01000178.1 GCA_003527965.1 Fidelibacterota bacterium | reverse complement strand
TTTTAACTCTTTTCCTTTTTGGCTCTGCCTGCCCCTTCGGGGGTTTATCCAGGTTAGGGTTATAGTGGTTGTATCGTTTCCCATGCACTAATTCAACCAATTCCACCAGTGCAGTTAAGCGCCGATTGGGTAACGTAAGGTGGCGGCAATATCGCCGTAACGCTTCATTGGATGAATCACATACTCAATTTTAACACCTTGTTTCAACGCTTGATGGAGTAAATGCTCGACAATATCATTGGTCCTTTCGAGAGGTCCGCCATGATCAGGGCACTCTGCCGCAGGAGTCAGATCGAGATAACCGCATTTTCGACAAAATACACCTTTTTGCTTGTAATCCTCATGCAGGATCAGGGTATCGACCCAGTTGGCGCGAATTTTTGGAAGAACTGCCTCTAAGCCCTCTACGCCTTGATTATTTTGTTTTCGATTATGATATGTTTGCAACAATATTTTTTCAAATTCTTCTCGACCCATTTTATCTATCTGTTTTGCTTTTTCAAATATTTCTTTCAAAGGCGCGGTGGGTTCTATTTCCAAAGTACCAGCAATCTTCATATCAACATAGGCATGTAAATGTTTTCGAAGATCGGCAGTGGCTTCTTTTCGTCCACAGATGACGATCCAGCTAAAATCGTGGGATTTATTTAGATCAAAGGTTTTTTGTGCGACCTCTTTATAATGTTCCGCAACGCCCTTGCGAATATTACGTTCAACTTTACGCTCCAGACGCCCTTTAAATCCGCCCACCTTGACTGTTTCGGGTGAATTGTTATCCACTCTATACAGTTCGGTAAAATCACCAAGCGATTGCTCGAAAATTCGAGCCTTTGATTTATCCACTAATACCACACCAAAGCGCCGGTGAGAACTAAACAATTGGGATAATTGGTGGATAGATGGTTTAGGCTGAATAACCAATTCATTTTTAAGGGGTATTTTTAGATTAAAAGTTTTCCAAAGACCGCCTTTATTGGAGCTGAAACAGATCGAGCTGCTATATGGCGGTGAATCTAATCCATGGCTGAACCAATCAACTATTTTTTCAAAGTCGGCTATTACTGATTCCTGTTCAGCAACGGATAATTGCTTAAAGTAGGTTGTGTTTTTTTTATATCGAATCATTTTCTTGAGCTCTACCAGATGAGCCTTGCGATTACCGCTTTGATTACTAACTGAAAAATAGGCACTGGTTATTGGGAACTCATCCCGGGACAACTGGATTAATTCTTTCACAACTTTGTCTTTAATCATGGTTACTCCTCACCTTTAAATAAAATTGTTCGCCATCTTTTAGATTTTTTTTAGTTTACCCCCCTATCATTTTAATTAATTAGAGCGCTCAGTAAAAAAATGAATACAAAAATTTCGCAAAGTCTTTGCCTGATGTTGAAAATGTGAAGCATTGTTGCGGTAAAATATTTTGGATACCACAACTATAAATAAGAAATATTTTTGTAATTATCAATATATTTTTGTTAAAAATTTGGCTTTTTCCTGAAAAGCGAGTGTACTGCAATTGTGTCAAATATCAAATGTCAAATTTGAAATTCCAATGCAGTCCCAATGTGACAATTACATTGTGTTCATTGTCCCGCGTGTGAGCGACATTCTGAATAGATTGCAGATTAATTTGCAAAAAAGCATACCGATTATACGAGGGCAGCCAGCGTATTTCCAGACCCAAATCGGCGGTTTTTTCAACGATGCCCGTCGGAAAAGGCTCGGTGTAGCCTTCCTCAAGTGTATAATTCATCCAGGGCATATCCCATGGCACATTCATCTCGCCGGAGCCACGCCGTAAGTAGTCGAACCGAATAATAGCCTGCCAGTTGCGCAGATACTTTTTTACGATCAGTTCCCAGCGATCCAAATCGCTTCCCAAAGGATAACCGAGCGGGACATTGCGGTGCAGATAAAATTCATAAGGGCTGGCGGTCTTGTAAGTGCGATTGGTTAAAGCAGTATATTCCACACACATATACAACCCTTCCACATTAAAAGGATCCGCCAGATCAAACCCGGTAACAACGCCGATTTCATTGGGCTCCAGATCACCGGGAGCCGCTTTATCGAGCTGGATATCATCAATAAGAATCTCCGTATAGGCGGTCCAACGATTGCCGGTATATGTTAATTCAAGCGAACCGAGAGTATTCCCGTCTAAACCGGGACCATTCATCTGTTCGCCATGATAAAAAAGAAACGGATTCAGATAGGTCCATTCAATTCCCTGTCCGATCCCTCCATAAAGTATAGTTTCAGTGAGCGATACCTGCCATCTCTTTAGAAATAATGTCAACCTGTGACTGGCAAGATAGCGGTTAGCGCCAGCCATAGGATCCAGCTGCGCCATCAATGTCTGAAAACTGAAGCGTTTGTTAAAAAATTCCAGCCGAATCTGATCCAGCGGGCGGGCAGCGCCGGAAAACATCAGATGACTGTTGCGCCCCGGACCTGTAATCACATAGCTGCGCCCCAGTGTAAGGCGACTGTATTTCGTCAACCACAGAAAATACGCCTGCTCCGTATAGCCCGAAAGTCCCCGCCATTTATGTCCGATATAATCGGGTTTACCTGCCCGACTTTCAGACGGATCCGCAGCATAGGGGTCGATAGCCATTATATTAACGACACTGATCCCATAGGGCAATACGACAGCACCAAAAGTTTTTAATTCAGGATATAATTTGCCCGGATCGCTAACGGCAGTCAGATTGGTACGCATACCAAGATAGAATTGCGGCTCTTTGACGCGATTAATTAAAATCCGTTCCAAAAGCCGATTCAACAAACCGCCGGATTGGACGGTATCGCCAATGGCATAGGAAGTTCGTATTCGATTTATTAAACCACGCTGAGTAAGGGAATATGATCCCAATCCTAAATCCGCACCGATTGCTTCGACCAACTGTCCCTGTAAAACCGGTATCTGGTTCAGATCCACCAATGATAACAAGCCGCCGGTTTGAAGATAACGTAAATCTTCATAGACCGGTTCATAGGGTGACAAATAGATCTGGGCTTTTAGACACATGGCACAAGATACAAGACATAAGATAATTTTTATTCGCTTCATAATAATAGTAATTTAGAAAATCATTTATTTAGTGTGTAGTAAAAAGTGATCTGAAACGTGGAGCGGGGTAAATGGGAGTGAAGGATATGGTGGAGTGCATGAGTGCATGGATGTATGGTTGTGGTAAGCGGTAAGAGAACTAACCGGATGATAGCAAAACACTTTCTTTGTAGAATCATTTTTGGGCATATATAAACCTCTTCATAATTTTAAAACTCATTCCTGCAACCATCAGGGCGGGGGTGCGGCTAACTATCTCAGAAACATGAATTTTTAATAACAATATTGCGCTTTGCCTTGTTGTCTTGCGAATAACGTCTGGCGGGTATCTGAAGTTTCCCAAAGGGGAACATCCATTTTCATTTCTTCTCCATAAAAACATAGTTTGCAAGATGGGGTGCAGATTTACCCACAAGCTCTATCGTTTTAAATTCTTTGATGTTGAAGTACGGATCGAAAAGGTCTCTCAACTCGTCTTCTGAGGAAAAATACAAAATAGTGCCTAATGGAGTTTTTCTGTATTTTCCCGAACCCCCAAAGTGAGGGTCTTTCTCACTGAAACAAACGGAAAGATACGGTCTTCCTGAATTTAGCATTCTATACACATTTTCAATATATTTCTTCCTTTTTTTCGGATATATATGATGCAACAACTCCCAGTCGTAAGCAAAGTCAAAAGTTTGCTTAACTTCATCCAAATCACCAATAACATCGGCTACAAGAAAATTGCACTTGACTCTTTTCTTCTTCGCATTTTCTTTGGCAGTCTTTATAGCCGATGGGGAAATATCAACTCCGGTAACATCAAATCCGATACCGGCAAGATAAATCGCATAATTGCCGGCACCACAGCCCCAATCAATAGTTTTACATGGCTTTACATTTTCATGCTCGACTAATTCAACCAAAGCTTTCGGAGGCTCTTCAATATTCCATGGAATTTTTTCCGGAGGTATATTTCTATATATTTCATCCATTTTCATCTGCTTCATTATATCCTCAATTTATTTGATTTAAGAACAAGGAACACCGATTAACGATTTTTGATTTTGTTTTGTGCAATTTTGTTCATTTCGGTCTCTACTTCTCTCAAGGGATGCCTTCGGCATAAAATCATAAATTGTTAATCTTTGTTCGATATTCAGTTTATTCTTTCTGTTTCTATTGCTTGAAGATAAAGATAGTGTATCTCTAAGAGTAGCCATACTCCCATATTAGATGGATATTTCTACCTGCTTACGAATATCAAAGCGCTTTATCGCCTGCCTGGCGGTTTTTGGGTTTTGCCGGTCGGCTGCGGATCACGGTCAAAAACCGGCAATGCTCTTTTCCGGCTATTAGATTTCATGAAAAGACTTTAAATATTTTCCGGGTTATAGTCAAGTTCAAATTCCACATTGAAATTTAGAGCAAAGATAAGTAATTTTGGACTTAAATAAAGTTTTTTAGGAGATAAGAATGAGAATAGCAATATTATGCGGCGGGGGACCGGCGCCGGGGATGAATACCGTAGTCGGGTCAATTGCCAAAGTTTTTTTGAAAAACGGTTACGGCGTGATTGGTCTGCATCTGGGTTATGCCGGACTTTTTCGGGAAGATGCGCAATATGAAGAGCTTGATTTCCATAAGGCTGATGCAATCTTCAACAAAGGCGGGTCCTATTTGAAAATGAGCCGTTTCAAACCGAGCGCCACGGATTTTGAACGGAATTTTAATCTTAAATTTTTTACTGATAATGACATAAAACTGCTGGTAACGGTAGGTGGTGACGATACCGCCTCCACGGCTAACCGGGTTGCCAAATTCCTTGCTGAAAAGGGATATTCCATCGCCAATATTCACGTACCCAAAACTATTGACAACGACCTGCCGTTACCCGATAATACACCCACATTCGGCTATACGACCGCCGAAGACGCCGGCGCAAAAATTGCTTCGGTAATTTATGAAGATGCCCGCACCAGTGAGAACTGGTTTGTGATTGCAGTAATGGGACGATCCGCCGGTCACCTGGCATTCGGGCTCGGCGCCGCCTGTCATTTACCCATGATAGTCATTCCGGAAATGTTTAATAAGACGGAGATAACTATAGAGCGCATCGTCAACCTGGTTATTTCGGCGATGATTAAGCGGAAAATCATGGGGGTAAATTACGGTGCGGCGATAATCTCCGAAGGAGTTTTTCATGCTCTTAGTGACACAGAAATTCGCCGATCCGGGATTCACTTAAGTTATGATGATCACGGTCATCCGGAATTGGGAAAAATCTCGAAAGCTCAAATATTTAATGAGTTATTGGAGAAGAAATATGCCGAGACCGGCTTGAAGATCAAATCCCGTCCCGTTGAGATCGGATATGAAGTCCGTTGCGTGAATCCGACTGGTTACGATCTGGTTTATTGCACTCTCCTGGGCAATGGTGTTTATCAACTCTTCCGCCAGGGCGCCTCCGGGTGTATGGTATATGTCAACAATGCCGGTGACGTATCTCCTTTATTTCTGAAAGATTTGGAAAATGCGGATGGAAAAATTCCTCCCCGTCTGGTTGATATTGAATCTCAGAAGCCTCAATCAATAATAAATAACGTTCTTCAGTATATTACTGAGCGCGATTATAAAGCAGCCCGGGAATATGTAAAGTATCCCGAAGAATATGATTTCAGAAAAATATTAAACTGGTAGATCAGCAAAACAGATAAAAGAGGGCCGGCTCTATTTTTTAAGCCGGTCTTTTTTTTATAAATCGAACCCGGTTATTCGTTTGTAATTAAGTAGAATTAATCGTAATTTTATTTTCGGTTGGATGTTTATTATAAGGTGGAGTTTTGAAGAAATCATCTGCTGGAATATATTATGCCTCGCTCATCAAAAGGGGATAATTGAACATGAATATTAATCAATAAATCAATTATGGAGATCTATGATGGCTAAAAATATGAAAAGTATGGACGGCAATATGGCTGCGACTCACGTGGCTTATGCTTTTAGTGAGGTGGCGGCTATTTATCCGATTACACCATCTTCAACAATGGGAGAATATGCCGACGCATGGGCGACCAAAGGGCTGAAAAATATATTTGACCAGAAAGTGGATGTGGTCGAATTGCAATCTGAAGCCGGTGCTGCCGGCACTGTTCACGGCTCTCTTTCCGCTGGGGCGATGACGACTACGTTTACCGCTTCTCAGGGACTGATGCTGATGTTGCCCAATATGCACAAAATCGCCGGTGAAATGCTGCCGGCTGTTTTTCATGTTTCTGCGCGCTCGCTGGCCTGTCAGTCTTTATCAATTTTTGGCGACCATTCCGATGTGATGTCGGCGCGGAATACCGGTTGGGCGCTGATGGCTGCCAGTTCAATTCAGGAGATTATGGATTTGGGGGTGGTATCTCATCTGGCAACCCTGAAAGCGAGTATTCCTTTCCTGAGTTTCTTCGATGGTTTTCGCAATTCCCATGAAATTCAAAAAATCGACTGCATTAATTACGAGACCATGCGTGAAATGCTCGATATGAAATATGTCGAGGCTTTTCGCGCCCGGGCCATGAATCCGGAACAGCCGCGCGTTAAGGTCGGCGCTCAAAATCCCGATGTCTATTTTCAGGGTCGCGAAACCGTCAATAAATACTACCTGGCTGCTCCCGCTATCGTTCAGGAATATATGGACCTGCTCGCGAAGAAAATTGGACGACAATATCATCTGTTTGATTATTTTGGCGCTCCCGATGCCGAAAAAATTATCATTATCATGGGCAGTGGTGCCGATACGGTTGAAGAGACCGTCAATTACCTGAATAAAAACGGTGAAAAAGTCGGTTTGGTTAAAATTCGCCTTTATAGACCTTTCTCCGTGGCAGATTTTGTTAAAGCAATTCCTGCGTCAGTTAAAAAGATTGCCGTGCTTGACCGCACTAAAGAACCCGGCTCAATTGGCGAACCGCTTTATCTTGACACCGTCGTCGCTCTTAAAGATAAAGACCTGAAAATTATCGGCGGTCGCTATGGTCTTTCTTCAAAAGAATTTTCGCCCTCTATGGTTAAGTCTGTTTACGATCATCTTGACGGCGTCTGCTCTCATGGTTTTACGGTTGGCATTAATGATGATGTAACCAATATGTCGCTGGAAATTAAAGAACAGATCAACACAATCCCCGAAGGAACAATCTCATGTAAATTCTGGGGATTGGGCTCTGACGGTACTGTGGGTGCCAATAAAAATTCGATTAAAATTATCGGCGACAACACGGATATGTATGCGCAGGGATATTTTCAATACGATTCCAAGAAATCAGGAGGTACGACCCGCAGCCATTTAAGGTTCGGTAAATCACCGATCCAATCCGAATATCTCGTTCAGAATGCCGATTTCATTGCCTGTCACAACCAGGCTTTTATCGGCCGGTATGATATTCTGGAGGGAATTAATGAAAACGGCGTTTTCCTGCTGAATTCAATTTGGTCAAAGGATGAAGCTTTCGAGAATCTTACCGAAGAGATGCAGAAAACAATCATAGCAAAGAAAATCAGGTTTTATAATATCAATGCTCTGGAAATTGCCAGGCAAGTAGGGCTCGGCGGACGTATTAACTCCGTTATGATGGCGGCATTTTTTATAATTTCCGGTGTCTTGGAAAAAAACCAGGCCATTAAACTGATTAAAAACGCCATTAAAAAGACTTATGGCGCCAAAGGTCAGGAAATTGTTGAAATGAACTGGAAAGCTGTTGATGCTACAGCCGAAGCGCTTGTTGAGATTGCGGTACCTGCTGAACCTGGCGCAAAACATGCTTCTGAGAAACAGCTTGTGCCTGAAGATGCGACCGGTTTTGTTAAAAACGTGATCGAAAAAATTATGCGTGAAAAGGGTGATGAAATTCCGGTTTCCGATATGCCCTATGACGGTTTTGTACCTTCCGGCACAATGAAACTGGAAAAACGGGGCATCGCTCCTATTGTTCCGCATTGGATCAAGGAAAATTGTATTCAGTGTAATCAATGTTCCTTCGTATGTCCCCATGCCGCCATTCGACCGAAACTGATTGATCCTAACGACCTGAAAAATGCTCCGGATGGTTTTGAAACCATTACTGCAATTGGTAAAGATGCCGGCATGAGATACAGGCTTCAGGTTTATGTAGAAGACTGTCAGGGATGTATGAACTGCGTCAATGAGTGCCCGAAAGAAGCTCTCGTTGCCAAACCTATTCAGGAAGAACGGAATGCCGGTGAATCTGAACGGGTGCTCTACTTTGACACTCTGCCGAATGCTATCAGTCAGGCGGTGAAAGTCGAATCCGTTAAGGGCAGTCAGTTCAAGCAACCCTTGCTGGAGTTCTCCGGCGCCTGTGCGGGTTGCGGTGAGACGCCTTATGTCAAACTAATCACCCAGCTCTATGGCGACCGGATGATCGTTGCCAATGCGACCGGCTGTTCTTCAATCTGGGGTGCCACCTTTCCTACTATGCCCTATGCCAAAAACAAAGAGGGACATGGACCCGCCTGGGCAAATTCTCTTTTTGAAGATAATGCCGAATATGGCTACGGTATGCGCCTGGCGGTTGACACCAATCGCAGGCAGCTGCGCTACAATATGGAAAAAGCGCTTGAAATGGATATCGATGCCGATTTTAAGGCATTGATTAAAGAGGCCTTTGAACTCTGGGATACTAAAGAAGATGCGATTAAGGCGGTCTCAAAAAATATCCAGGCGATGCTTCCGGGATTGGTTGAAAATGCCTGCTGTGAAAAGAAGGCAGTCCTTGCGAAAATTAGGGAGCTTCAGAGTTACATCGTTCCAAAAAGTGTCTGGGCGTTTGGCGGTGACGGCTGGGCTTACGATATCGGTTATGGCGGTCTGGATCATGTATTGGCTTCCAGCCGGAATGTTAATATTCTCGTTTTGGATACGGAAGTCTATTCCAATACCGGTGGTCAGGCTTCTAAAGCTACTCCGCTCGGATCTGTAGCCCGGTTCGCTGAAGCTGGTAAAGCAACCAAGAAAAAAGATCTTGGTATGATGATAATGAGCTACGGCTATGTTTACGTTGCCTCTGTTGCTATGGGCGCCAATAAAAATCAGTTTGTTAAAGCCGTAAAGGAAGCGGAAGCCTATGACGGACCCTCGATTATTATCGCCTATGCGCCCTGTATTAATCATGGCTGTAACATGCAACTGACGCAGCAGGAAGAGAAGAAAGCCGTCGATACCGGTTACTGGATGCTCTATCGGTACAATCCGGCGCTCAAGGCGGAAGGTAAGAATCCGTTTACCCTGGATTCCAAAAAACCGTCATTACCCGTTGATGAATTTCTCAAAGGCGAAAAACGTTATACTTCACTTAAGCTGAGCTTCCCGGAAAGGGCTGAAAAATTCTGGAAGGAACAGCAGGTGATCGTTGACGAACGTTATGAGCAATACAAAAAAATGACAGAATAATATCACAAATCTTGTCCAGATAAAAAGGGGCGAATTTCGCCCCTTTTTGTTTTATTCCACTTTGTTTCATCGAATACGGGTTTGCGTTATCTCGTACCACCGTCGTTCTGTGGCTCCTCGTCTGACAGTCTGCATGCAGAATCTTCCCCGTCAGATATCCGATTGCTCCGTAAGGTGATCTATTTGCTGATCTTGACGGCTGTTCCGTAGGCCAAAAGTTCAGCGGCACTGCCGATGACGCTGGTGGTCATATAACGAACGTTGATGATCGCGTCAGCTCCCAGCTCCTCAGCCTGGGCGATCATCCGATCGGTAGCTATCTGGCGAGCCCGCCCCATCATCTCCGTGTACTCAATTAGCTCACCACCAAGAACAAGCCGCACCAGGGCAGAGAGGTCATTTCCAAGCCAGATGGCAAAAATAGTGTGCCCTTTGACCAAACCCAGAATCCCGGTGATCTCGCGATCGGGGATATTTTCAGAATTCAGTAACAAAATCCGGGATAGGGATTCAGCAGTCGGAAGATCCTTTCCCGATGTCCTGTTTTTCCTTTGTTCGAGAGCCACTGTCAGCAGGACCAGCAGGATACCGCCCAGCAGGCAGAAAACTGCTAACCTAAGCCACCAGGGTACAACCGGATTATCGGCAGTAATCACAGACCAGGGTATCCCGGCAAATATTGCAGTGAAGAGCCCGAGCACAAAAGCCAGGGAGCCCATCAGTCGAAGTACCTTCATAATTCCTCCTTTTGCAATTACTAAGAATCGCAATCTAAAATGTTAGTTAACGTATTTCATCCGCAATACTGCGGTTATCCTGTTATTTGTGCAATGATCTTTCCCGTTATCGCCGGGATTTTTTTCAAAATCTTTCCTCACGACAGTATTTCTCTTACAACCTGCCGCCTTTATAAATTCCCTCGCATAACCGGGTATGATTTCATTTCTTAAGATATTAGCCAATTTTATTTTCATTGTCAAGCGGCCAGGCCCGGTGTTTGACTCCGTTTGGTTGCGGAGCACAGATCTGTAACCATTTAGCTCTCCCGTATGCAAAAAGCCCCGAGTATATCGGGGGCTTTTTAAATAATGAACTATTTTGAAATTATTTTATAACCGTTGAATTCGGGAAGACCCACTGGTTTCAATGGAGCCTATCTCACCGCTTCCACAGTATTCTATCGTAGACGAGCCGCTGGCGTTGATATTCAGATGTCCGCCAATATTTACCCGACAGTTGCTGGAACCACTTAACGAAAGCCCGGCATCATTCACATGAAAATTATCCATTTTCACAGTACTTGCCCCGCTGGCACGAATTTTTAAATCATGCCCCCTGCCGTTCAATTTTACTTTACTTGCTCCGGAAAGTTGTAGATCCAGATCGCCGGTCTGAATTTTGCCGATCACTTTACTTGCTCCGGACAAATTCATATCGAAGGGATGAGAAAAACCAAATCCCGCAATAGTCGCAACCGATGCGCCACTAAGTCCGAGTCTTTGAATGTCGGGCATTGTAATTTCCGCTTCAAGGTGAACATTTCGATAGGAAAAACCATCTTTGAGACCAATTTTCAATGTTTTTCCACGTTTTTCCAATACAAGATAATCTGTTAGATTTTTATCAACCTTTACCGTGACGGAATAAGCCTTCGAATAATTGATGATTACATCAAACGAATGTGATATTTCCAGTTTATCAAAATCGGAGAAATTTTCATTAATTGTCACAATATCTCCGTGACCACGGACAGGACGGGCTGAGAGCAGAACAGGACTTAAAACCAAAAGGATCAGCAATCCCCAGCCAATCGACTGAATAAATAAATTATTTCGTTTCATTTTCAACTCCTTTTTCTCTTTTATGTATTTCAATAATTCGCACTTAATACATTTTATAAGACGTATGAATAAACTAAAGGTTGTCTCATTAGTGTCCGGTAAAAAATGAAAAAACGCCGGTACTCCTCAAACGAATGGTAATTTATTTTGAGATTTTGAATGAATTACCGAGGAGCGTTAGATGCATAGACAAATTCTACTTGACATCTTAATATTATTATGCTAAAATCGAAAAAGTTG
Organism: Fidelibacterota bacterium; assembly: GCA_003527965.1. GTDB lineage: Bacteria > Fidelibacterota > UBA2242 > UBA2242 > UBA2242 > DPVY01. Next base: position 3,741 of record DPVY01000178.1, on the reverse strand, counting down.
GTTTGCCGATGGTGGTGGGATAAAAATGGTACAATCGCTAAATAAACAGCCAAAACTTCTTGATCAGGTGCGCTATGCGATACGAACAAGGCATTATCGGGATGTCCTCGACACAGTATTCGGACTGAAGACTCTTATGTTAGCTGGATAAGAAGATATATCCTTTTTCACAATAAACGCCACCCAAATGAAATGGGAGCGGCAGAGGTAAATCAGTTTTTGACGCATCTTGCTGTAAATGAAAATGTAGCAGCTTCTACGCAGAACCAGGCATTATGGGCTCTACTATTTCTATATAAAGAGGTTCTTTCACAAGATATTGGTGATTTGGGTGATGTCATACGTGCCAAAAAGCCTAAAAGACTTCCGATTGTGTTAACTCCTGAAGAAGTTAGGCTGGTTCTTAATCAGTTGTCTGGGATTTCTTGGTTAATGATCAATTTACTTTATGGTGCGGGCCTCAGACAGATGGAGTGTCTTCGTCTTCGAGTTCAGGATATTGATTTTTCTTACAACCAGATTGCGGTTCGTTCCGGAAAGGGCGACAAAGACCGGCTGACCATGCTTCCTCATGTGATCAAAGAACCATTACGCAGACATCTGGACAAAGTAAAAAAGGTTCATGAAACCGATTTATCTCATGGTTTGGGTGGCGTGTATTTACCAGATGCGCTGGAGAAAAAATATCCTAATGCAGCAAAGGAATGGGGGTGGTCCCGAAAAATCGGGATGTTCCCGGCAAATGAATTATCAATAGATCCACGTTCGGGTAAAAAGCGGCGCCATCATGAAGGAGAATGGGTACTTCAACGGCTTGTCAGAGAGGCGAGAGTGAAAGCCGGACTTGCGAAGCATATTAGCTGTCATACGTTTCGACACTCATTTGCAACACATTTATTACAGGCTGGTTATGATATTCGGACGATTCAGGAATTATTGGGGCACAAAGATGTGAAAACTACGATGATATATACGCACGTTATCAACCAGGGCGGACAGGGTGTTCGTAGTCCTGCGGATTTATTAATATTGTGAATTGAATGGATTTTTATCCGACAAACAGGGTTTTATCCGACTCGGATAAAAATCTAAATCACAATTGCAATTTATGGTTATTTGAATGTATTATTTTAATTTACAACAAGAATGGAAAGAGTTTTATCCGATGGTTTATTCAGATATAGTCATTTATCATAGTCGAATAAACGTAGTTCTGCGTGAGGTCATAAAATGAAATTGCAAAAATATAAGAATCTATCTTCACTGTATACACGTGAAGAGGATTTCTCATCAGATCTTGCAAATCATATTTCACAACTGAATGTTGGTGATTTTGAGGACGCAGAGACAGAATCCAATGTTGGCACTAGAAAAGCTGACATTGTAGCAACGGGAAACGATGGTATTTTAGTTATTGAAAACCAATTTGGGAAAGCAGACTGGGATCACTGGGGGAGACTTGAAGCTTATGCACGTTTGAAGGAAGCTAATGTTGCCATTTTGATTGCCGAAGAATTTGAAGAACTTATGATCGTAACATGTAATCTGAGAAACGAAGATAGCAATATTGACTGGTATCTTGTACAAGCACAGGTGAATGAACACGATGAATTTTTATTTCATCAAATCGCTCGACCAGCTATTGATGTGCAGACAGAGAGGAAAAATGTTGAGTATAGTGAGTTCTGGGAACCAATAAGAAAAAAAGGCGTTTTTGCTGGAAAGCCTGTACCTATACGAGATGAAGGATGGATTGGGAAAGGAATTAAGGGAATCAGCCTCCTGTTGCAACTTCATAATCATGCTTGTTCAGTGCTTCTTTCATTCCAAGGTGAAAATCGACTTAAGAGACGGGATGCCGCAATAGAGTTGTTTCCAAAGGAAGAGATTGAATATGAACTTCGAGAATCACCAAAATTTGCAAATATAGTGTTTCCGGTAATGGACAAAGGAAAGAAGGATAAGGAACACTGGCCGGTGATTCGTGAGAAACTTACCAAAATAGGAACTGAAATTTACGACAAAATTAAGGAATCAGACATATAGCACCGCAGAACAAATCACTTCACCTGACCGCCAACAGCTCGGCGGTTTTTGAAAGGCTCTGCCCCGCATCAAAGCAGGTGGTTTTTCAAGGTTCAGTGCCCCGCAGTGTTGGCGGCAAGTGAGCTTGATCGTTATACGAGTGAACTCATATGACTCACCATGTCAAATTTAAAAGAGCACAATTAAGAGAAAGCATTGAATCGCAGTGCAAGGGTTCAATTGAGCAAAAAATATCCAGATACCTTGAAATAGAACATCAAGGAATTATTGGTGGCCACCACTTCGCTAGTGCATCATCAGAATGCATATATCTCTATCGAGATGGGTATTTTATTGGAGCGGTTATGATGAGTCACGCCATAAACGAAGGCATCATGAAATTTGTAGCTGAAAGAAATTCAATTAACAGGAGTAAAGGGGGTGGGAACACAAAAACAATCGAAGAGTTAATCTCAGAGTTCAGGGAAAAGAATATTATTTCAAAAAAATGTTCAGAAGCTTCAATGAAAATTTGGAAGAGTTTTCGTGCAGACATACATCATATGAATCCAACTGTTGCAGAAATACCGTTTCAAAAACTTGCTCAACAAAATCTGAAACACTTGTCCACAATAGAAAAAGAAATATTCGGTTATGAAATAAAAGATGGGGCTATGGCTCCACATCAAGCAAAATATTGGGACATCAAGACAGATGGTACAACGACGGTTTTCTTGAGGTTAGAATAAAACGTATAACAAATCGTTTGAGTATCGACGGGAAAACGCTGGCGCGTTTCCCTCGTCTCAACTCATCGTTAGGTGTAATAAAATGGCAATACACGATTCGACCGCGTCAATGTTGAAGGAATCTTTACGAGAGTACCTTCATGTAGCTGAATTTTGCATAACTTACAAAAAAGATATTGTATGGGGCCATGATCAAGTAGGCGGTTGTCTTGGTTATCCCGGGACCGCCCTGATGTTTTGCATTCTTGACACGATTGGATCATATTACAGAAACCGAAAGGATTTCTTTGTTGAGATTGATGGGAGAAACAAGCCGATCACGAACGATTCGTATCACCACTTCTTCATGTTGAACAGCGAATATTACAAGCAACAATTAGGGGAAGTCACTATTAAGAAACTCTACGAGAACTACCGCAACCTTCTGTTACACAACTCGGCCTTGGCAATGGAACACATCCTATTCATGGGTGAATCAAATGCCCTCCCATTTCCAGTCCATGACAACAGACCACACGTTAATGTTACAGCATTTCTCCAGACTTCTAAAGAAGCTGTTGCCCTATTCCTACAGCGAATCGATGATGTTGTGCACAAAAGCGATCAAGTAAGAATTATTGGACTGAAACGTTGAAACACCTAACAAATCACTTCACGGGATCGGCGGGATGCTCCCGCCTCCCCGTGAGTTCAGGCGTTATGCCCCTTAATTTTCTGCTTGACATATTACGCAATCCATAATACTTTTAACATATGATAAAATCTTTTGCCTGCAAAGATACCGAAGATCTCTTTAACGATAGGCGGGTGCGCCGATTCCAGTCCTTTGAGAGGCAGGCACGAAAACGTCTGATGGTTCTCAATGCCGCACCAAGCCTGAATGCGTTGATGTTAAATCCAGGAAATATGTTTCACGCTTTGAAAGGCAAACGACAAGGACAATATGCAATCAGCATCAATAAACAAT
>DPVY01000300.1 GCA_003527965.1 Fidelibacterota bacterium | reverse complement strand
TCATCGACCGTTCAATTCAGGAAGTGATGGCGGATAATTCACAAATTGAGTTCCTCTGTCTCTGCATTCATCGGGATGCCAAAACAATTATTCCACATGGACAAAATATCTACCGAAGTGGCGATGTCGTCTATTTTATTGCTCCTAAAGAAGATATTCCAGGGGTATCCAAAGTCGTCGGCTACAATGAAAGAGAACAGCAGAATGTCATGATTGTGGGAGCGGGGCAACTGGGGAAGCTGGTTGCTTCGCAATTGTCTAATTCGGTCAATGTAAAACTTATTGAGCAGGATTTAGAAACGGCGGAAACTGTTTCCGCATATCTCAATGAAACTCTGGTGCTGCATGGCGATGGGACGGATGTTGATCTGCTGGCTTCTGAACGTATCCAGGAGATGGACTGTTTTGTGGCGGTTTCAGGAAGCGAAAAAACGAATTTATTGTCCGGATTGCTGGCTCGCTATATGGGCGTTCAGCGCGTAATTATACATTTGACGACCAATGAATATATACCGATCATGAATCGTATTGGAATGGACGCTGTGGTTAGTAAAAATATTACCACGGTTAATGCCATTATGAAATATATGCGCCGTGGTAAAGTGATTGCCGTTTCATTGTTCGAAGATATTGACGCTGAGGCAATTGAGCTGGAGCCCAAGGAAAAAAGCCTGATAACCAGCAAGCCTTTAAAAGACTTAAAACTGCCTGCTGATATGATTATTGGCGCGGTCATCCGAGCCGGCGCAATTACCATTCCGCATGGCGATACCCGGATTGAAGCGGGTGATAAGGTTGTTGTTTTTATAAAGCCCTCTATGATCACTAAAATTGAGAAATATTTCAATTAATATAAATTGAGGAAATGCCTGCCTGATTGCTAATCCATAAAATAAAAACAATAAAATATCTCAAAAATATTTATCATATTATTTCAATTCTCCATAAATAAACATTTTAAATTATGTGTCGTATAATGGGAACCATGAAATCTTTTGTTACTCTTTTTTGTTTCATTTTAATATTGAATGTCACCAGCCGGAGTCAGATTCAATTTATCCGTAGAATTTCTCCATTTCCTGATCCACAAGGCGCCGAATTTACCTCAATTGCTGTATCTCAATTTGGCGATATTTACTTGCTGGAAAAAAAGCGGGATGAAATTTATCGATTAAACGAAGACGGGATTATATTAAATGTCAACGGCGGTTTCGGATGGGGCGAAGGTCAATTCGATACACCGATGGATATCAGTATGGCATCGGGGCTGGATTTAATCGTTGCCGATTACAATAATCACCGTATCGTTCGCTTCGACCGGAGCCTGAATTATATTACAACTTATCCCAATCTCAGGAATGATTTTCAGATTTTCTTTCCCCGCTCGGTAATTCTGTCCAATTTAGGTGAAATCTTTATTCTGGATGATGAAAATTCCGAGATTATCCGGCTGAATGCCCAACAAGGTGATCTAAGCGTCTTTGCCGGTATTGAGTACGATAATTATGCCCTCAGGGAGCCACGTCTGATCAGGTTGTCACCCGCGGGCTTGATAACGGTTCTGGAAAGCCATAACCGGATTCTGCAATTTGATCGGTTCGGCTCGCCACTTTCCATCATTAAAGTTCCGGCGGAATCAGCGCTGAACGATCTAATTTTAATTGAAGAGGATTTTTTAATTTTACTCGAAAAAGAGCCCTTTCTGATGCTCTATTCCAAAAATCTGACCAGGTGGACGACGCCGGTAATTGTCGGTTTAGAAAAAGAGTCGCCATTTATTGCCGGAACCTATACCAGGCAACAATTATACTTACTGGAACAATCGGGTGATATCATCGTGTGCTCTGTGGCAAGAAAGTCTCGTTAAACATGTGTTTTCTGGAGTTATCTCTGAGCCGGAGTAGCCTTAAAATTATTGTCTGTGTTATTTTTGGGTTGCTGTTGACAGTCGGATTATCCGCCCGGGCGACAATCTGGCAGACGGATAGTCTATTATTGTCTCCGGACGATTCGCTTATTATTTTGTCAAAAACCTGTGTAATTCCGGCATCTTTAATTGTTAACGATTCAACCGGGCGGGTGATTGATACGGAAACCTGGTCTATCGATGCGCTAACCGGTAAAATTTCAAATATAACCGTATCGGATTCCACGAAAATTATTGTCAGGTACCAATATCTGGATATTGCATTTCCCCGACAAATGATTCTGAATCCGCCGCCGCGTGTCTATTTTCCCGAATCTCCAAAACAGGAATCCAAAATCCCGGCGCAAAGGGTTCAAAAGAATTCTTTATCGTCGAATTATGATTTTTTAAAGTCCGGTACAATCTATCGCGGGGTAAGTGTTGGCAGTAACAGCGGTTTGTCTCTGCAGGCGGGCTTGAACCTTGAACTTCAGGGACAACTTAGTGAGGACATTTCGATTGTCGGCTCTCTTAGCGATCAGAATATACCTATTCAGCCCGAAGGGAATACTCAGACAATTGATGAAATTGATAAAGTTTTTATTCAGGTGCGAATGCCGAAAGAGCGGATTACTTTTGGTGATTATGAATTTTCCAGTATGTTGGGTAATTTTGGGGCATACCGGCGTAAACTCCAGGGTGTAATGATTGAAAGTAAACGCCATGGCAATCACGCTCAACTAAGCGGCGCCATTACCAAAGGGCAATATACAACAAATTACTTTACCGGTGAGGAGAGTAACCAGGGACCTTACCAGCTAATCGGTAAGGAGGGTGAAACGGCGATTATCGTCCTGGCGGGAACGGAAAAAATCTGGTTGAACGGTCAGGAAATGAAAAGGGGTGAAAATGGCGACTATGTGATCGATTATTCCACCGGTGAGGTGACTTTTACTCCTCACAGATTGATTACGTCAAATTCACGTATTACCGTGGATTTTCAATATTCCAATCTGGTTTATCAAAAGAATATCTGGGTAGCTCGCAACAGTGCAGATTTAGCCGGGGGGAAAGTCAAATTATCCGCCGGCTTCATCAGTGAATCCGACGATAAAGATAACCCGATTGAGATTGTTTTAACAGATATCGACCGCCAACAATTGAAAAGCATCGGCGATAATGAACAACAAGCCTTCCAGACGACCATTGAGGAAGACAGCAACGGCGTTTATCAATTAATTGATTCAATTCTGATATATGCCGGGCAGGGAAAGGGGACACATTCCGCATCTTTTTATCATGTCGGTTCAAAAGGAAAATATAAAAAAGTCTACGGAGCAGATTTTGCCTTTTTTGAGTATGTTGATAAAACCGATTCCGCGGTCTCAGCATCCGACATTGAGGAGGCGGTGTATTTACCCGTTAAACCACTCAAGTTGCCGAAAAGACAAAGACTTTATCATCTATCGGGACAGTGGCATCCGTCAAAATATGTCTCTTTTTCTTCAGAACTGGCCGGCTCAGATCTGGACCGAAATAGTTTTTCGACCATTGACGATCACGATAATACCGATGTCGCTTTTGATCTTAAGACGGATATTTGTGTGCCGCTGTCTACCGTTGGAAAAGCTGCTGTGCAGCTGAATTATCGGCAGATCGGTGAGCGGTTTGAACCAATTGATCGTGTTCAGGAGGTGGAATATCGTCGCAAATGGGATCTGCTTTCCGATTCAACCCAGGGCGAAAAAGTCTTTGAAGGAGGTCTAAATCTCAATTTCAAAGACGTGATCAAATGGAGGCTGGAGTTAGGCTCTTACAATCGCTCAGGAATTGATGCCGGTCGGTATAGTGTAAGTGGTGTTGTCCATTATAAATGGCTTGACCGTTTGGAATTGAGTCAGGAACAAATCAGGCGGAGTAGTACAGCTTTAAATTCTTCGGATTGGGTTCGTCAGCGGCTGTTATTCCGGTTTAACCTGTTCAAGGTAAATCCTTTTACGGAATTTCGCAGGGAAGAGCGGACCGTAAACTCAAAGGGCTATGATAATTTTCAGTTTATTGAGCAGCGTTACGGTGTTGATATGGTCAAAAAGAAAAAATTAACCGGTCGGATCGAGATCTATTCTCGTAAAGACAATGAACTGCTTAATAATCACTGGACTCAAAGCACATCAGCCAGGAACCTGGCTGTCAGTGGGCAATTAAACGATTGGAAGTCCTTTTATTCCCGTTTTTCATATACTTACCGTAAGAAAAAATATTTTGGGAATAGTATGTCTCCGGATCAGGATATACAACTAATGGATATAATGTTGAAACAAAATCCCGGCAGCCTGCCTTTTCACTGGGAAACAAACATGAAAATCGAAGAAGAGCGCACGGTAAAAAAAGAATATCGTTATTTCTATGTTGGTCGGGGCGAAGGGCAGTATCTTTATGATTCCACTTTTGCCGATTATATTCCCCATGTCCAGGGTGATTATATTCTGCGGATAATCCCTACGCAAATTAAAGAACCGGTTACCAGTATTCAAAATGGATTGCGTTTTCAGATCAACGGGCGTCGGCTCAAAGAAAAAATATCCTGGGAATTGCCGACCAGGATTACGACACTAACCGATATCCGTTTGCGGCAGCAGATCAGGGAAAGTGATAACCCGATCGCAATTCTGGCGGTTAGCGGGGAACAAATAGATGATCGCTGGGTCTATTTTAACCGGTCGGTTCAGCAGGATGTGATATATAAAATGGATGGTCGAAAATCTGATATTCGATTCCGGTTTTTGGATACCTATAAAATCAGTCAAATGGATGTGCGCGGACGAGAAAAATCGATGGGGCAGGAAAATTCTATCCGCTATAAGGGGTATTTCTGGAAAAGCATCCGACTGGAGTCCGGACTTGCTTACAAATCGCTTTACCGTAAATCATATTTTAATTCATTGCGGGATCGGGATATTCGATCGGTGCAAATGTCGAATTCATTTTCCTATCTATTGAATGGCGTTCATCTGTTTGAATGTCAACTGACCGGCAGTTATGATGCCGCACAATCGGGGCACGAAATAGAGACTCTACTTTTCGGAGTACGCAATAGTTATGAGCGAAAATTAAAGAGTAAGGGGCGCTGGAAAGGGTTTGTCGAATTTAACGATGTGAATGTGACGCCTGTCGGATCTCCAATTCCCTGGGAAATGGGTAATGGCAAGAAAGCGGGGGTGACACTGGGCTGGGGACTTTCGGTGGAATACCGGCTTGGAAAAAATATGAGTGTACGCTGTAATTATGAAGGGTGGAGCGAACCCGATCGCGATATATACCATTTAGGCGGCGGTGAAATCAGGGCTTTGTTTTAATTGAGGTTAAGGTTGAAGTTAAGGTTGAAGTTAAGGTTGAAGTTAAGGTTAAGGTTAAGGTTATTGCCTTATGTTCGATGTTTTTGGGAGTATGCCAAAATTCCTGTCGGATTTTTCCTTGTTCTTACGACCATTTTGTTTGCCCACACCGATGTGCCGGCAGATTCCGTGGTATTTGGGAAAATCACTATTAATTCCGATCGGGTTATTCACGGCAGAACAAATCAAATTCAAGAAGATTTTGCCGGTCAAGCGATCACACAACAAAGTATTGACAATCTGACGAGCCGTCTATTGCGCTTGCCAATGCAGCATGGATATTATTTTCCGGTTCTGCAATTGGTAAATGTCCTGCCGTGCCGGGCGAATAATTATACCGCCTTAAACCCTGTATTTCGATTGGAATGGGGTGACATAACAACTATAGATACCATCATTTTTCAGAATGTTCGTAAGACCCGTCCACAGGTGCTGAACCGAATGATAAAAGAGTACCTTGGTAAGCGATATACACCGGCTGTCGATGAGCAGATCAACCGTTCCCTGAATCGTTTTACCTTTATCAGGATAGAACAGGAAAAGGAGATAGTAAAAACCCGGGAAGGTAAGACTGCATTACTCTGTAATTTGCGGGAACTTCGGGAAAATGAGTTTGGCGGTATCGTTGGATATATCCCGGAGACAATCAATCAGAAAGGATATTTCACCGGTGAGTTGGATCTGAAATTTCATAATTTATCCGGAACCGGACGTCAACTGGCTCTATACTGGTCAAAAACGAGTCGTTATTCTCAAGAAATTCGCGTAAATTATTTTGAGCCCTGGATTTGGAAATCAAACATGTTTGGGGAAACCGGATTTGAACAGATTTTGCGCGATACACTTGTTGTCATTAGAAAATTTAATATCGGAACAGGCTTTTACTCGTTGAAATGGGGTAGTATTCAATTTCTTATTAACCGTGAATCAAGCCTGCCTACTCCCGGTGGCAGAAACCTGCTAAGTCTCGTTACTACAACGACAAATGCGCTTGGTTTAAAGTATAAGATTGACCGCAGAAATAATTTTTATAATCCAACCGGCGGTGTTTTATTTCAAGCTGCTTTGAATACCGGTCTTCAGCAACGCGAGTCAATTGAAAATAAAATGCAGTCTGAATTTCTGTTTGATACGGAAGTCTATCTGCCCGTTAAAGCCTACTGGGTTTTTGCATCGTCTTACCATTTTAAGGGAAAATGGCTGATTCATGGAGCACCCCGGTATTCGGACCAGTATTGGTTTGGCGGCGCCGGTAGTTTACGCGGTTACTCAAACGATTTTTTCCAGGGTAGTCAAATCGCCTGGGCTGCCCTGGAAATCAGAAGATTGATTGGCAATCTCAGCAGTTTTTTTATCTTTTATGATCAGGGCTACTACCGACAAGCCGGTTATAACGCAAATATGCCGGACTATCCCCACAGCTTTGGCGTCGGAATTCGTTTAGCCTCGCGAATAGGGATAATTGGTCTGGATTACGGTTTTGGCAGGGGGGATACATTTTCAACGGCGAAAATACATATAAGATTAATCAATAGGTTTTAAGATGAAAGAAAAAAAACTGAGTATCGAAGAACAGGTGGTTTCTTTTTTGAAAAAACAGAGTGGGCTTGCTTTTAAACAGCGCCGCCTGGCCAAAACTCTGGGGATTCATGCCGACAGGTACCAGGAGTTCAAGAACTTGTTAAGGGCATTAGCGGAGGAAGGTAAACTTGAACAGTGTCAGAAAAATACCTATCGGATTCCCGATATTCGAAGTCAGATGTCCGGACTCATTTCATTTTCGAGCCGTGGTTTTGCTTTTGTCAATATCGGGCAAGACGAAGAGATATTTGTCGGCAGCTATGATACCGGAACAGCCTTTCACGGTGATAAGGTTATTGTTGAGAAATATCGGAAACAGGGTGGCAAGCGCCCCGAAGGGAAAGTAGTCAAAGTTATCGAACGGTCATCTGCACCCATTTTTGGAACTCTGAAAAGAGAGCGACAGGACTGGTGGGCTATTCCAGAAACACCGGCGCCACCGGTTTCGATTTTGGTAAAAGAGCATCCTGACGATATTAAGGTAGGTCAGATGGTCGAGCTGTACAATCTGAAGTGGGAAAATGTTAAATATTATCCGGTTGCGGATATTAAACAGATTCTGGGAGTTCCCGATAATCCCCGGGATGATATCACCATTATTCTGAAGATGTTTCGGGTTAATCCGGAATTCCCGGCGGTTGTCCGAAAAGAGTTAGCGGGTATTCCGGATGAGTTGGCATTGGAAGAAATCCAGCAGAGGCTGGATTTGCGTGAGAAAGAGATATTTACTATTGATCCCGCGACGGCTAAAGATTTTGACGACGCCGTCTCTCTGGAAAAAATTGATGACAAACTCTGGCGCCTTGGAGTTCATATCGCCGATGTTAGCCATTATGTAAAAGCCGGTAGCTCTCTCGACCGGGAAGCGCGAAACAGGGGCACAAGTATCTATCTTGGTGATACTGTTGTTTCGATGTTACCGGAAAAAATTTCCAATGAACTCTGTTCTCTGCGTCCTGAAGAAGACAAACCGACACTTTCAGTTTTTATGGATATTACGACCGACGGTGAAGTTGTGGATTATCAGATAGCACCCGGTATTATCCGGTCAGCGAAACGTTTTAGTTATGAAGAAGTACAGCATATTCTGGATCAAGGTGATGGACCTCATATCGAAACTCTGGAAAATATGCGGCAACTAAGCAAAATCCTTTATTATAGACGATCCCAGGTTGGGAGTATTGACTTTGACATTCCTGAGCCAATTTTTAAAATTGGAGCGGATGGTATTCCCGTTGAAATTAAACCATCGGAACGATTGGACAGTCATCGTCTTGTGGAAGAGTTTATGCTGTTGGCGAATAAAACCATTGCCGAATGGGTAACGGTAAAACGAAAAAAAGAAAAATTACCATTTATTTATCGTATTCACCCCGCTCCGCCTGAGGAAGCGATTGACGGTTTGTACGATCTTTTAACCCGGCTTGGTCTGGATTTTCGACGGCCGGAAACCATCACTCCGAACAATATTCGCCAGATATTACTGAAAGTTGAATCTTTGCCTTTTAAGCATTTTATCGAACAGATTGCTCTGCGATCAATGTCGAAAGCCGTTTATTCGAGTAAAGCTCTCAGCCATTTCGGGTTGGCGTTCAAATACTATACCCATTTTACATCACCCATAAGACGATATCCCGATTTGATTGTTCATCGTCTGATTAAACACTATTTAAATACAGTATCCGAAGAAGATAAGAAATTTTACCAGCACGCTTTGCCCAGGATTGCCGACCAATCTTCGGAGAATGAAAAAAAAGCAGTAGAGGTTGAGCGGGAATTCATCAAAGTTAAGCAGATCCGATTTCTTGCAAATAAAGTAGGGGAGTGGTATTCGGGGATTATTACCGGAGTACTGGAATTTGGATTTTTTGTCGAAATATCGGATTATCTTGTAGAGGGGCTGGTACATGTTAAAACCCTTGAGGATGATTACTATTTTTATGATGCAAATAATCACACATTGAAGGGACGGCGTCACGGACGTTCATTTCGGTTAGGTGATCGGGTAAACGTCAAAATACGCGAGGTTTCCATCAAGGAACGAAGAGTTGATTTTGAATGGGGAGAATAGGATTAAAAGGGAAAGGTAAAGGAATTTGCAGAAAGCCATTGGTTTTTAGGTGAAATCCCAATAATTTCCCGGGTGTTTTGGCAGGAAGCCGACAGGAGTTCGATATGATAAAAAAAGTCTCGACAATTTTTCTGATTTCATTACTTGCTCTGGTGAGTTGTGAGACGAAGAGAATTGCCAAAGGACCGGCAGACGTTATCTATGTTCTGGCTTCCGATGAAGTAAAAAATGCCCTGCAGCCGGCGATTGACACCACATTTTCCTTTGGAATCAGAACACCGCAATTTCAACGCTATTTCTATACCGAATGGCATCCGCTTAACGAATTATCAGAATATATTTACTATCCGAATACGATTGTCATCGCAGACCTTAACCGAAACGATGCCGCCGCCCAATTTTTTAAAGGAATGCTTAATCAGGAACGGTATGAATCGATTAAACAGGATACTGTCGCCATGTTCGCGCTGGAGGATTACTGGCGCCGGATGCAGATGTTTGTTACGGTTGCCGGTTACGATATGGATAAATTATCTGCTTATATTCTGGAGCGGCAGGGTTGGCTGTATGGAAAGTTCAATAATAAATACAAGGAACGTCAGGCAAAATATATTTATAATGAACATGAACAGAAAAATTTAGCGGAAGAACTGTGGGAAAAATATCATTGGTCATTTCGAGTCCCCAGTGATTATTTTATCCTGCATGAATATCCGATTCGTAATTTTGTATGGCTTGGCCGGGGACTGCCTTACCGCTGGATATCGGTTTCCTGGGCAGGAGGAATTAAAACCGAGTGGCTAACCGCTAACGGGCTTTTTAATAAGCGCAATGAGATTGGGAAATTGTACCGGAATATCAGAACCGAGGAAAAGTTTCTGGGACATAAATTTGTGAAATTTGGACAGTGGGACGCTTTACGGATGTATGGTTTATGGTATAATGAAGAAAAACCGCAGGGTGGACCTTTTGTGAGTTATGCCTTTTATGACAAAGCCAGCAATCGGACTTATGTCATCGATCTGATGGCATTCTGTCCCGGTGAAAAGTACACTAATTATATGCGTCAGCTGGAACTAATTGCCGAAACGTTCAGAACAACCGAACAGGAAGCGCTGCTTGAATGATAAATCCAATATCCATGAAGTTATTATTCAATTGCCTATTGAAGCGAGGGCGTTTAAATTAATTTGGGTCAATGAAAATATGTTGAAAAGATCAATTATAGTTGGCATTACAGTGGATTCAGGTGTTCGGGAATCCGCCAGGAACCGAATAAATTCCGCAATTGATCGATAAAATAACTTGAGTGCTCATTCCAATGAATTTAAAAAAAAAGAATATAGATGAGAAGCCCATGACTATTCTAATTACCGGAGCAAATGGTATGCTCGGTGAAGAGTGTACTAAATTGTTATCCGACACATATACTGTCGTCGCCAGTGATATACATGCCAGTTCGTTGATGCCGGATTCAATTATTTATAAACAACTGGACATAACCAACGAAAGCCATGTCCATGAGATTATTAATCGTTTTCATCCGGAAGTGGTTGTGAATTGTGCGGCTTATACTGATGTGGATGGCGCCGAACAGGATAAGGAGTCCGCCTGGGCGGTGAATGTCGGTGGCGTGCAAAACATCGTAGAAGCCCTGAAAAAAACCGGGGGGGCGATCATTCATATCTCCACGGATTATGTTTTTGACGGAACCGCGGGACCTTATGGAGAAGATGTTAAGCCCAACCCTGTTAATTATTATGGTAAAACCAAACTGGAATCTGAAAAAGTTCTGCTGGATTCCCAAATACCCTGGACCATCATTCGAACGAATATCCTGTTTGGTAATACAAGTCACCAACAAGCCAGTTTTGTCCGCTGGGTGGTTGAAAAATTATCCCGTTTTGAGAATATTTCCATCGTTAATGATCAATTTGGAAATCCTACCTGGTCTTATGGTCTGGCTATGGCAATTTATAAAATTATCGAATCCGGAAAGCACGGGCTCTACCATTATGCCGGGAAGGATTATATCAACCGGTTTGAATTTGGTTTGAAAATTGCCGGTATTTATGGTCTTGACCCGACACTAATCCGTAAAACAACGACCCGGGCATTAAACCAACCGGCGAACAGGCCTTTTAAATCCGGGCTTACCTGTGAACGAATAGAGTACGAACTTGCCGTAACAATTTATTCTGTAAATGAAGCCTTAACAGCAATGAGAGGAAATACATAGTGGAATCGGTTATATTAATTCCAACCTACAATGAGAAAGAAAATATCGCTACAGTCATTGATAAACTCAATACATTGAACCTTGACCTGGATATTTTGGTTATTGATGATAACAGTCCGGACGGTACCGCTCAGATTGTTAAAGAATTACAAAAAAGCAATAAACGCTTATTTATTATCGAACGACCTGGAAAGCTTGGGCTCGGAACAGCATACGTGAAGGGCTTTCACTGGGCTCTGGAAAAGGGATATCAGTATATTCTTGAAATGGATGCCGACCTTTCACATAACCCCGATGATGTTCCGCGCTTAATTGAAGCCTGTAAAAATGGAGCGGATCTTGCCGTCGGATCGCGTTACAGCGAAGGCGTTAATGTTGTCAACTGGCCGATAAAACGACTTCTGTTGAGCTATGGGGCTAATAAATATACCAGGATTGTCACCGGTCTGCCCGTTAAAGATGCTACGGCAGGTTTTAAATGCTTCAATCAGGAAGTTCTGAAGGCGATTGATTTAAGCAAAGTTAAGTCCTCCGGGTATTCTTTCCAGATTGAAATGAATTTCCGAGCCTGGAAAAAAGGGTTTAAAATTACTGAGGTTCCCATTATTTTTATTGAACGTTCGGAAGGTCTTTCTAAAATGTCAAAAAATATCGTTTACGAAGCTGTTTTTATGGTTTGGAAACTGAAAATATTAAGTTGCTTAGGCCGATTGGATTGATGAAAATATCGGTTATAATCGTTAGCTATAATGTTAAGGAGTTTCTCCAGCAGAGTATTCTGTCCTTAAAGAACTCTCTGAATGATCTGGAGCATGAAATAATAGTTGTCGACAATAATTCCGTTGACGGGACTAACGAGATCATCCGCTATAAATTCCCGGACATCATTTTAATTGAAAATGATAATAACCGTGGTTTTGCGGCAGCCTGTAATCAGGGCCTGGCAGCTTCAAAAGGTGAATATTTATTATTACTGAATCCCGATACGATGATCCAGGAAGATACTATTCAGACAATGATTAATTTTTTTGAATCCGTGCCCGATGCCGGCGCCGCAGGATGTAAAATTTTAAATGCCGACGGAACTCTTCAATTAGCCTGTCGGCGCAGTTTTCCCAGCCCACTGGTAGCATTGCCCAAATTACTTGGGCTCAGCCGCTTATTCCCTAAGGTAAAAATGTTTGGGAAATACAATTTGACCTATGTCGATCCAGATGAATTGTTGGAAGTCGATGCAATCAGCGGTTCATTTTTAATGTTTCGGCGAGATGTCTATGAAAAGATTGAAGGACTTGATGAGACCTTCTTTATGTATGGCGAAGATCTGGATTATTGTTACCGTATAAAGGAGGCTGGTTGGAAGATTTATTATGTTCCCGATACAAAAATTATTCATTATAAGGGAGAAAGCGCCAAACACGCCAGTTTTGATAATTTTATTACTTTCTATAAAGCGATGGATATTTTTGTCAAAAAACATTTCAGAAAGAGTCACTATTTCTTTCTTGATATAGCATTTCGAATGGGGATTTTAATCAGAGGTTTGGTGTCTCTGATTGGACGATATTTTCGGAAACATGTAATCATGATGGTTGACGGTGTAGCTGTTACAGCCGCCATATTATTTACTCATTATTTGCAGCCCCGACCGTTGCCTGATTTTTCCAGTTTGATTTCAATGTTGATGTTTTACCTGCTATTATGGCTGGGAACCGGCTATGCCATCGGATTGTATGACCGCCGGGAGTTGTCTTACTCCAGGTCTTCGATAGCATCGATAATAAGCTTTATTACATCTCTGGTATTCTACTTATTATTTAAAGGGTCCATTTAAATAATAAGTAGAATACCAGAGATGTAATAAAGCTTATTATCGATGCTATCGAAGACCTAGAGTAAGACA
>DPVY01000231.1 GCA_003527965.1 Fidelibacterota bacterium | reverse complement strand
GTCTGGAATATTCCGGTCGCCTGTAACCGCGCCTCGGCGGATTATATTATTTCATCATCTTTGATGACGGGAAAATATGAGCGGGCATTGCCGAACTATAGAGATTACCGGGAACGGTTAATTAACAGGGGATAGGCAGGATAACAACACCTTGTTTTATGAGGTTGAGAATAAAAAGTAGTCACTTGCGTGGCGCCTAATGTCTGATAGAATCTTTCAAACAAACAGGATGAAAAAATCATCGACAGAGGCGGTTTAGCAAACTTAGCAGAAAACAATATTCCCTTTGTTGGAATTAGGAAAAACAGGATTTGCCTTGCATAAGGATAATTTGAAAAGTAAATTTACATGCTTTATTGTATTTATTGAAACGGGTTATGTTAGAGCAGTTACAGGAAGGTCTGGAAAAAATCGTTCGCAACCTCAGAAATGAGGGGAAAATCACGGAGAGTAATATCAGTGAAACTCTGCGTTCTGTGCGCCGTTCGCTCCTTGAAGCCGACGTCAATTATAAAGTTGTTAAAGAATTTATTAACAATGTTCAGGAAAAAGCGATCGGTGTTACGGTAACAAAGAGCCTGAATCCCGGGCAGCAGGTCATCAAGATTTTCCATGATGAGTTAACCAAACTCCTTGGCGCAAAGCAATATCATCTCAAGACGGCAGATATGCCGCCGACTGTAATTCTTTTGGCAGGTCTGCAGGGGTGTGGAAAAACAACCTTTGCGGCAAAATTAGCGCACTTGCTTAAAAAGCAAAACCACAAACCGCTTTTGGTTCCGGTTGATATTTATCGACCGGCAGCCGTTAAGCAATTGGAGGTTTTGGGAAAGCAAATTGATGTACCGGTATTTTCGGAAAAATCAAAAGTGGTAAAAAGGGCGGTTGAAGCGGTCAATTATGCCCGGAAGCAACATCTGGATACGATTATTATTGATACCGCCGGCAGGTTACATGTCGATGATCAGATGATGAAAGAATTAGAGGCGTTGAAAAAAGCGCTGAAACCGCAAAATATTCTATTTGTAGTTGATGGTATGACCGGGCAGGATGCGGTAAATACTGCTTCGGCTTTTAATGAAAGACTGGGATTTGACGCAATTATCCTGACCAAGATGGACAGTGATACACGCGGTGGAGCCGCTCTCTCGATTGTAAATGTAACCGGTAAACCGATCATGTATATTGGCACCGGTGAAAAACCGGAAAATATCGAACCCTTTTATCCGGATAGGATAGCCAACCGGATTCTTGGGATGGGTGATGTAGTTTCATTAGTGGAAAAAGTTCAGGCTGCCGTTGATGCCGACCAGGCTGCCATACTTGAAAAAAAGTTACGTAAGCAGCAATTCACTCTTGAAGATTATTTAGATCAGTTAAAACAAATAAAAAAAATGGGTCCTGTCGAAAATATATTGGAAATGATTCCCGGATTTTCAAGGATGAAGATGAAAAAAATTAAAGTGGACGATAAAGAATTCACACGTGCTGAAGTAATTATTCAGTCGATGACGAGGGAGGAACGCCGAAATCCTTCCTTAATAAATGGGAGCCGTCGGAAACGGATTGCAAAGGGTAGCGGTACCCAATCCAGCGATGTGAATCGGCTTCTCAATCAGTATTGGCAATTAGTTAAAATGAGTAAGCAGATGGGTAAGCTGAAATTACCTGGAAATCTCTCTGCTTTTGGTATGTGATTTAAAAACAAAGGAGGAATCGTTGGCAGTAAGAATTAGATTACTTCGGATGGGAAGAAAGAAAAAACCCTTTTACCGAATAGTTGTAATGGATTCCCGCACTCGTCGGGACGGTCGATATCTTGATAAGATTGGCCATTATAATCCTATTACGAAACCTGCTGAAATAGTAATTGACAAAGATAAGGTCTTAAGCTGGCTTGAAAAGGGCGCAGTACCTTCTCAAACAGTGTTTAATCTCCTTCAGAAAGAAGGTATTGCACTGGAGTGGCATCTGATCAGGAATAAGGTTGGTGAAGAGGTCCGTAATGTTGAATTGCAGAAATGGGTGCTTGCAAAAAAGGAACGTGATTCCAAGAAGGGTGAAAAGATCAGCGAAAAAGTTGAAGCAAAGGTAGAAGATATCAAAGAAGAACCCGCAGAAGATAAAATTGAAACGATATCTGAAGAGCCTGTTGTTGAAACAAGCGATCAAACAGATGCAGCCGCACCTGAAGAAGAAAAACCCGAGCAGACCGAAGCGCCGAAAGATGAAGCTAAAAAAGACGAAGCGCAAAGCTAATCTCTTGAAACCTGCTTTTTAAAATATAGTACCTTCTTGATAATTTTATATTAAATTACATTGATTACCTTTATGAATGAAATAGTGTGAACAGAAACCAGCAATAAGGAGTGACAACTATGAAAGACTTCGTAGAGTACATTGTGAAGAAACTTGTTGATAATCCTGATGAAGTGAAAGTGAACCAAATTGACAGTGAAAAAACCATTATTATGGAATTGCAGGTTAAAGATGGTGATCTTGGGAAGGTAATCGGTAAAAAAGGTCGCACAGCCAAAGCGTTAAGAACCATTTTAACTGCCGTGGCAGCTAAACAGGGACAAAAGCGGGCGATCTTAGAAATTATTGAATAATTGTGGATGTCGATAGAAGATAATTTCCTATTAGGGTTTGTAAAAAAAAGCCGCGGATTAAAAGGTGAATTACTTCTGTCCTTAACGTCTGCAGTAATCGAATTTGAAAAACGAATCGGGACCGTCTGGTTAGGAGATGATCTCGATCATTTGCAGCCCTGGGAGGTGGAATATTTCCAAATTCAGGGGTACTACGCTATTTTAAAATTGAAAAATGTTAATTCACGGGACGAAGCGGATTATTTAAAAGGCATTAAAGTATTCATACCTTCCGACCACATCAGTCATGACAGTATTTTACATCTGATCGGTTATCGGGTTCAAGCACTAAGCGATGGAAAACTTATTGGAACAGTGCGTGAAGTTGATACGACTGATATACAAACGCGTCTAATAGTCGAAACGGCTATTGGAGAAATGTTAATTCCTCTCGTAGATGAGTTTGTTGAAGTTATTGATGACGAGAAAAAGCGGATAACGGTAAAATTGATCGAAGGTTTGGATACTGTATGAATATATTTTTCCTTACGGCATTTCCGGAGATGATACGAACATATTTAGCGGAAAGTATGTTTAAAAAGGCATTTGAAAACGAGCTGGTGACCTATCATGTTTGGGATTTACGGGACTTCACCAAGGATAAACACCGTCAGATCGATGATACCCCCTTTGGCGGCAGCGCCGGAATGGTACTTAAACCAGAACCCTTTTTCCGGGCTCACGACAAGCTAAAAGAATTGATCAACAGTGAGACATTTAGGGTAATCTGTCCGACGCCCCAGGGTAAAGTTCTTAATCATCGATTAGCCCTGGATCTGGTGAAAGATGAAAATCTGATCTTTTTCTGTGGGCATTATAAGGGAATTGACGAGCGTGTGATGGAGAACCTGGTGACCGACGAGATTAGTATCGGTGATTATGTCCTTACAGGTGGAGAACTTCCCGCTCTCGTTATCGCCGACGCCGTAATTCGCCATATTCCGGGCGTTCTGCACTCATACGAATCTGCCGAATCAGATTCTTTTGCGGATAATTTACTGGAAGGACCAATTTATACAAAGCCCCGTGAATATCGTAAACTTAAGGTTCCTGACGTATTATTGTCCGGGAATCACGCTAAAATTGAAGAATGGCGTTATGAACAACGTCTGATACGAACAAAAGAGAGACGTAAAGAACTGTTAAAATCTAAACCTGAAAAAAACGATTTTGGAGGCAAAAATGGATAAACTTGCTGCAGCTGTTGCAGATCAACTACGGACGGATATACCTGATTTTAAAGCAGGCGATACTATCGCGGTTGAATATAAAATTATTGAGGGCAGCCGGGAACGTACCCAGCGTTTTCAAGGGGTTGTTATCGCCCGCAGTGGCGGCGGTATCAATGAAACATTTACCGTACGGAAAATTTCGAACGGAATTGGTGTTGAGCGTATTTTTCCACTCCACTCACCTAAAATCAGCAGTATTACCCGCATATCGATAGGAAAAGTCCGCCGGGCAAAATTATACTACCTGCGAAAGCTCAAAGGAAAAGCCGCAAAAATTATGGAAAAAAGATAATTTCATCACTCCTGATTTTATAATAAAAAAAGCCCCACCTGACGATGGGGCTTTTTTACATTTCGAAATGCTATTACTCCTTATCCATGAAAGGATAGCGATAATCTTTTGGGGGTACTAACAGCTCTTTGGTCGTTCGCGGTGATACCCAACGCAAAAGGTTAATCATACTGCCGGCTTTATCATTTGTACCCGATGCGCGTCCTCCGCCAAACGGTTGTTGACCCACTACCGCACCGGTCGGTTTATCGTTAATATAGAAATTACCGGCGGCATGCAGCAATTTTTTCGAAGCAATAGCCACGGCATTGCGATCTTTGGCAAATATTGCTCCGGTCAATGCATAGGGCGAAGTTTTGTCGCAGATATCTAAGGTCTCTTCAAATTTTTCATCAGCATAGATATAGAGTGTTATAACCGGACCAAAAATCTCTTCTTGCATGGTTTTGAAATGAGGATCTGTGGTTACGATGATGGTAGGAGCGATAAAATAACCGACTGTATCATCGTAAGAACCACCAATAAGAATTTCAGCGTCTTTAGATTCGAGGACATAATCAATATAAGCCGTTATATTTGTGAAAGCGCTTTTGTCAATAACCGCATTGAAGAAGTTTGTAAAATCTCTGACGTCGCCTGTTTTAATAGAATTTACAGTATTAACTAATTTTGTTTTTAATTCCGGCCAGATTGATTTTGGAATATAAGCCCGGGATGCAGCGGAACATTTTTGCCCCTGGTATTCGAAGGCGCCGCGTACTATAGCGGTATTTAGTTCGTCAACATTGCTACTCTTATGGGCAAAAATGAAATCCTTTCCGCCGGTTTCACCAACAATACGAGGATAGGTATTATAGGATGCGATATTTTCCCCGACTATTTTCCACATACTCTGAAAAACTGCTGTACTTCCGGTAAAGTGGATTCCGGCTAATTTGGGATTTACGAGCACATTGGGACCAACATTTCGCCCCGATCCGGGAATAAAGTTAATGACACCAGCCGGCAGACCGGCATCTTCCAATAAACGCATGAGATAGTATGCGGAGAAAACTGCTGCTGAGGCGGGTTTCCATAAAACGGTATTGCCCATGATCGCCGGGGCGGTTGGTAAATTTCCGGCAATGGAAGTGAAATTAAAGGGTGTAACTGCGAAAACAAAACCTTCTAATGGACGCTGTTCTAAACGATTCCACTGACCGCTCGGAGAACAGGGCTGTTGCTCATAAATCTTTTCCATATATTTCGTATTGAAATTCCAGAAGTCGATTAATTCACAGGCAGAGTCGATTTCCGCTTGTAAAACGTTCTTACTCTGATTGAGCATTGTGGCAGCATTCAAAGTGGCGCGCCAGGGACCGGCGAGAAGAGCAGCGGCTTTTTTAAAGATACCGGCACGCTCCCACCAGGGCATTGTGGACCAGGTTTCCCAGGCATCCTGGGAAGCCTGAACAGCCATTTTAACTTCTGCCGGACCGGCTTTATGATAAGTGGCTAATACATGTTGATGATTATGGGGCATTACACATGTTGCGGTGTTACCGGTTCGGACTTCTTTACCGCCAATAATGAGAGGAATTTCAATTTGTTCGCCGGACATTTTATCCAGCATAGCCATAATTTCTTTGCGTTCAGGACTTCCCGGCCGATAAGCAAGAATCTCTTCGTTAATCGGTTCCGGCAAGGTAAATTTTGCATTACACATACATCACCTCATTATTAATATTGGTTAGATAGTTAAAAATCTTCCTGAGACTTAATTTAAATGGCATATTTAAGTTGGATATTTTCACTTTTTAAAGTTAATAAAACTTAACGATGAGTGGTAGAGGAAATTTTAAAATATTTTATTCTTTTGCAAAGTAATTTGCAACTACTCGGCTATATAAAGTGCGCAGGTTATATTCTGGCTCCGGGGCTCGACGGCGGAAAACAATGATCCCGGTTGCAGAAAAACATTAATCTGACGTCTTTGCAGCTGAATAATTACGATCATTTATTATTTTTTATGAGTACTGTTTACCTTGATAGCGGAATATAGTCTAAAAAATGACTGTATCGGGATTTATAATTGAAATTCTAAATCTTCAGTAGCGAGAAATATTTTGAGATCGGCATCCGGATAATTCATTTTTTTGTAGTCGATAGATTTTTTAAGTATTTTATCGATTTCAAAATCATCCCGTTCTGGTTCATGGTGGAAAAGAGCCAGGCGTTTAACATTTGCCTGTATGCTGAAATCAATCCCGACAAGAGCGGAGCTGTGCCCCCAATCCTCTTTGTGAATAGCTTCTTCAAAAGTATATTGGGCGTCAAATACTAATAGGTCGGCGTCCTTAAAAAAATCGATATGATCTTGTGTATTCTTTTTGGAAAGGTCTTTGTATTCCGAATCCGTTGCGTATACAAAGGATTTGTCACAACACTCAACACGGTAACCGAAAGATCCGCCGGGGTGATAAAGAGGGAGATGTTTTACGGTTAAATTTCCAATTTTGAAACTGGATATGTGTTTTAAATGGATAAATTCTTTTTGGGCTTGCATTTGGTGTAATGCAACGGGAAAAAATCGAAAGTCTTGTTGTAATTCCAATCGTTCTTTAATATTTGGATGACCGCTATAAAAATAAATTTTATTATTTGGAAAAAACGCCGGTCCAAAGAAAGGAAATCCAAGCATGTGATCCCAATGAGTATGACTTATAAATATATGAATTTCCAGTCCGTCCGCATTCTGATCATGTTTCATTATGAAATTGCCCAGATTTTTTAGTCCGGAGCCCATATCAAAAATTAATATTTTATTATCGGCACGCAGCTCAATACAGGAAGTGTTGCCGCCGATTAAACCGGCATCAACCGGAGACATTGAATCAATGAGTGTATTAATCTTATGTTGATCGGTAATGTTTTCTGAAACTATTCGTTGAGCAATTTTACGAATTTTATTCTTTATCTGAGCACTCGTCGGAGGGGTTGGAATTGAACCTCTCACGCCCCAAAACCTAATTCTCATGTCGTACTCCTGCCGAAGTTTCTAAACTACAAATGGAAGTTAGGGAAATAATATTACGATTCCTTGCTCTGATGTTCAAACTCCATTGTTTATCAATTTATTGTATATAACGGCTTATTGCAATAAAAAATTAGCGCGATAACTTGATATTTATTAAGATCACCAGTAGATTAATTTTAAATTGGGAGGGCTTGATAATGAAGACAACAATCAGAATTTTCATAATATTATTCACAATCAATATCTGCTTTGGCGATGATTTCTCCCGTTCTGATCCGGATTCATTTATTCAAAATATCAACTGGTATGGTCAATCTGCCATCAAAATTAAATCAATTGATAAAATCATATACATCGATCCCTTTCGAATCCAGGAAAAAGATTCCGCCGATATTATTCTCATCACTCATGACCATAAAGATCATTTTGACCCCGCCAGCATTGCGAAAATATCAACAAGCGAGACTGTAATAATTGCGCCGGCTTCCTGTAAAATTAGTATTGAAAAAACGGGCTTAAAAAATTTAGTTTTAATGGTGCCCCGGGAAAAACGGGAAATAAAGGGTCTTGTAATTGAGTCGGTTCCGGCATATAACATTAAGAAACCCCGTTTCCACCCTAAAAAGAATAATTGGCTTGGTTATATCATTACGATAGACGGAATTAGAATATACCATGTCGGAGATAGTGAGCGTATCCCGGAAATGAAAAAGCTGCAATGCGATATTGCCTTTGTGCCTCTCGGTCAAACTTATACAATGAACAGTGTCGAGGAAGCCGCAAACGCAGTTCTCGATGTCGGCGCATCAATCGCCATTCCGATTCACTATGGTTTATATGAAGGAACCGGCGACGATGCCATAGAATTTCAGAAGCTGTTGAAAGAAAAAGTAAAAGTAATAATTCTACCTGACAAATCATTCGAATAATCTTTGCGAAGGTTTCCCGCCAACTGCGGGACAAGTTCCATCTCCGCCAGGATTGAATAATATCCGTCTCTCAAATCTTCAAAACGGTAGCGCCAATTTATGAATTGCCCCTGCTTCGAGTTACTTTCCAAAGTCAGTTTCATCAAAAAATATTTAAAAACCACTTGACAAAAGCAAAAATATTAACTATACTACAAATGTAGTAGATGAACGGTAAATTACGGAGCGAAATATTATGCCAAAAGTTGAAACATTGACAAAGTTTGAATGGGAAATCATGAAGCAAATCTGGAAAAGCGGGCGAACGACTGTCCGAGAGGTTCATGAAGCCCTCGCCCCAACACAATCGAGAGCCTATACCACGATTCAGACCTATATGGAACGATTAGTTGATAAAAAATATCTCTCCAAGAAAAAAATCGGACTGGTCAACTTTTATTCCGCCAGAGTAAAAGAAACCGACACACTCAGGCGGGAAACCAGCCATTTTGTCAAGCGAGCGTTCGACGGTTCATTTTCAAAACTGGCAGCTTTTCTTTTCGATACCCAGGATTTCGATGAAAAGGACCTGGAGGCAATTAAAAGGCTGATCGAAGAAAAGGAGCGTGAAAATGACTGACATAATCGCACTACTCAATCAAATCAGTGACGTATGGTTCAACATTATCGCCCTGAACTCGTTACACCTGGTAGTTCTTTTCGTATTGCTTTTCGGAATAAGTGCGCTATTCCGCAAAAAATCAGCGGTCTTTCTCTACTCTGTCTGGTCGCTATTCCTGCTAAAAGCCATCCTCCTGCCGGTTATCCGCCTTCCATTTTTACAACGCTCCGTCATTCCGGTCATTCCGCTGAATGCCATTGTAGCTAATTCAACCCAAATCCTGTCAACTCCGGAAACAGGTGCGACTGGAACCGTCACGATTCAATCCATTCTTTTTCTGTTCTGGATTGCGGGAATTACGACACTTCTGATAATGTATGTCCGCAACGAGCATCTATTCTTTTCATCCCTCAAGAATTCAAAACCATTTCCGGATCAGAACAGGCTGCCACAACTCGCAGTTCAACTGGGAATCAGGAAACCCGTCGAATTGCGCTTATCTCCGAACGTCCCGGCGCCCTTTACTAAAGGCTTCCGCAAACCGGTTATCTACCTGCCCCAATCGGCGCTCAACTGGAATGAACAGCAGCTGAATCATGTGCTCTGTCACGAACTGGCGCATATTCAGCGGAAAGATATTGTCATCATCACTATTCAGAACATTCTGAATGTTTTCTACTTTTTTCATCCGCTGGTCTGGACAGCCAATCACCATCTCAATTTTCAGCGAGAAAAGATCTGTGATGACAGCGCCATTGCCCTCCTGAATGAAAACCCCGCCAGGTACGGTCGCACGCTCATGGATAACCTGGAGAGTTTTCTCGTGAATCGCCGGCTGCCCCTGATCGCCAACGGGCTTTTCTTCTCTAAAAAGACCATCATTAAACGTTTTGAATATCTATTAAATCGCGGAAAGGAGATCAAAATGAAGTTAGGACCATTTCAAAAAGCGGCTATTGGTATGCTTACTATCCTCATCATTTTAACAGCGTGTAACAATCAATCCGATGAAACCCCTGTATCAGCTTCAGATAATGCAGATTTGCCTTCATCAAACTCGAACGTAAAATTCATCCCTTATGATTCACCACCCTCACCAATTGGCGGTTTTAAAGCCATTCAGGAAAATGTCATCTATCCGAAAGCCGACCGGGAAGCCGGAAATGAGGGTACTGTCATCGTTCAGGCGTTTTTGGATGAAAACGGTGATGTGACCGAAGCGGTCATCCTTAAATCTCCCGGTTTGGAAGGTCTGGATAATGCCGCCATTAATGCTGTCAAGCAAACCAAATTCAAACCGGCAATGCAGAAAGAGAAACCGGTAGGCGTCTATATTACCATTCCGGTGATATTTAAACTCAATAAGGAAAAAGAGACCGGCGAGTCCAGTCAATCGTTGAAAAATGCTGATGGAGTCGAATTTATCAAGTACGATTCACCCCCGGAGCCGATTGGCGGCTTTGCGACAATTCAAAAGAATATTGTCCTACCGGATAAGAAAGAAATTGACGGTACGGCTCTATCATAAAAGTGTATATTGATAAGCAAGGCCAGGCCACGCAACTGTCTGTTGAGCGATCCTGCGGTTATGATAAATACGATAATGCGGCGATGGCTGCTATTGAAAAAACCGAATTTATTCCGGGAAAACAGCACGATAAAGCGATTGGTGTATGGATCGTGATTCCGGTAGTTTTTAAAACGTAATTGGGA
>DPVY01000318.1:5617-7915 GCA_003527965.1 Fidelibacterota bacterium | reverse complement strand
CCGATTGAAAATGAAGTCAGCGGCGATTTCTCCGGATCGAGTCCCCAGAGCCTGTACAGCGGAGCATTCAACGCTTTACCGACCCAGTCCATCAAGGCAATGTCGAGAGCACACTTGCCGGCGGTCTGTCCCTCACAAAGATTCTGAATATCATAACCCAATTGAACAAATTCAAAGGGATCGGCATCGGCGAACAGCGGAATCGCTTTCTTGATTACTTCAATTGTCGATTCCGGAGTTTCATTGTAGCGGACATTTGGCGCCGCCTCGCCAATCCCAACGATCCCGTCTTTTTCTAATTTCACAAATACATTTTGTTTAAAATTGCTTGAATTCCGCGCAATCGTCCAGGTATGGCGCAAATTCAATTGCTTAATTTCATAACTCAGTTTCATGCCGCTTCCTTTCGTAAATTTTTGCTTAGAGCATGCGATACCGCTTAATCCCGATGTAACTCCGGCAGCCATTGTGGCAAATCCGACTGTCTTGAAAAAATCTCTTCGTTTCATGAATCAATCCTCACTTTTCATAAAGTTAGTACTGTAAATTTACATTCTTTAAGTCTTTAAGACAAGACTTCTTCAAATCCTTGTTCACATGAGAAGAATCTGTTAAATTCACCAGCAAATATGATCAATCCAACTCACCCAAAGGACCAAATTTGAAGTTAGCCAAAGTTAAAGCACCGAACACTTACCTGCTGATTTTCAGTATAATTATCATCACTGCCGGATTAACCTGGCTAATTCCCAGCGGTGAGTATGATCGTTCCGAATTGAACGGTCGTATGGTGGTTGTATCTAATTCATATCATGCCGTAGACAGTAATCCACAAGGTCTCTGGGCTATTTTAAAAGCCCCAATTCGTGGTTTCACAGACAAAAGCGCCGCGCTGATTGTAGGATTTGTATTAATCGTTGGTGGCGTTTTCGCTATTCTGGAAAAAACCAAGGCAATTGACGCCGCAATAAAAGCCGTGGCAAAAGCGCATAGCCGCTCAAAATTAATTGAGATACTTTATATCCCAATTTTCATGACCATCTTTTCGATTGGGGGCGGCAGCTTCGGAATGGGTGAAGAGGTTATCCCATTTATATTGATTTTTATCCCTTTGACTCTCGCGCTGGGCTATGACTCTATTGTTGGTGTGGCTATCCCGTTTGTCGGCGCCGGAGCCGGATTTGCGGGCGCATTTCTGAATCCTTTCACGGTCGGGATCGCTCAACAGATTGCCGGGCTGCCGCTCTTCTCCGGGATCATCTACCGATTGATCTGCTGGTTCATCTGCACGGCAGTCGCCATTGCGTTTGTCATGCTTTATGCTTTAAAAATAAAGAAACATCCGGCAAAAAGTATATCCTTTGAAATTGATGAGGAGAAACGCAAAAATCTGCACATCGGCGATATTGAAAATTTCAAGGGTGTCTCCAGACGGCATAGGTTAGCCTTATGGACTTTCGCAGCGGGAATGATCGGTATGATCTTCGGCGTTCTAAACTATAAATGGTACATTGAAGAAATCTGCGCCGTCTTTTTCCTGACCGGAATTCTTGTGGGAATTGTTGGCAGACTGTCAATTAAAGATTTTACCGCTTCCTTTGTATCCGGTGCTAAGGACATGGTCGGCACAGTTTTAATAATTGTCCTTGCGCGCGGTATTCTGATAATTGCCGAAGACGGGCGCATTATCGACACCATGCTGAATTCTCTTGTCGGTTCAATTCAGCATCTCCATCCGATTGTCTCCTCACAGGCTATGTTTGTCATTCACTCCATAACTAACTTTTTTGTGCCATCGGGCAGCGCCAAAGCCGCACTGACAATGCCAATCATGGTTCCCTTAGCCGATTTAGTCGGAGTAACCCGGCAGACCGCCGTTCTGGCGTTCCAGTTCGGGGATGGATTCAGCAATATGATAATCCCGACATCGGGAATTACGATGGGCGTGCTGACATTATCGGGAATTTCATGGGAAAAATGGGCAAAATGGCTGCTGCCGCTGGAAATTATTTTCCTGATTGTCGGATTTATTTTGCTGGTTCCCCCTTTTATCATGGGGTGGTAAAAATTTGAAGTGCTGCGAACTCAATTGTGAATACGCTACTTTCCCGGATAAACCGTCCGACTGTTCCTTTTCCTGTCGAACGTTTGGAGGATTTTTGGTTTGTTCTCCAGTCAGACATCTGTTACACCTGCCAGGTTTAACAGATTCTTCTAATTCGGATACGATTATTTGAATAAACCTGACAGGTGTAAAAATTCAAATGCGCCGGGATCTCACTCCTGACGCTTCCGTTG
>DPVY01000318.1:0-5319 GCA_003527965.1 Fidelibacterota bacterium | reverse complement strand
CTCACTCCTGACGCTTCCGTTGTTCTGTCAGGTCTGAGGACCTGACGGAACCGAAAAAAGTACGCGCTTCGGAATAATTCAAGAAATTGGTTGTATTTTGTAATAATAATTTGTAACTTAACACGTAAGTAATTGTTTATTTTGATATTACGAATTTTTCATAACTCTCTTGTGCACCATTATGTACTAGTCTGACGAAGATACCACAGCGTATTCTCTTCGACAAATCATTTAAATTAACTTATTGGAGGATTTCCGGGCGGGAAACTCTGATAATCGATATTAAAAGTAGGAAGTAAATGACAATATTCAACGAAAAGCAACAAGAATTGACTGAGAAAATTGATGCTGATGCCCATATTAAAAACTGGAGAGACTGGAAATGGCAGGTAAAGCATTCCATCAGGGATGTTGATACATTTGAAACTCTTCTGGGAATTCAATTCCCTGAGAAACAACGGAAGCAGATTGACAAAACCATTGAAAAATTTCCACTATCGATCACCCCCTACTATTTTTCACTTATCGACGAAAAAGATTATTCAAACGATCCTGTTTTCAAACAAT
Source organism: Fidelibacterota bacterium (assembly GCA_003527965.1). GTDB lineage: Bacteria > Fidelibacterota > UBA2242 > UBA2242 > UBA2242 > DPVY01. The sequence continues at coordinate 4,752 of DPVY01000318.1, read as the reverse complement.
CTTTTCCTTCACCATCTGAATTAATTATTAACAGGCATGATATGCTTGATCCACTGGCAGAAGATAAAGACAGCCCGGTTTCGCTGATCACTCACCGCTATCCGGATCGGGTTCTGTTTCACATCAGCAATACCTGTTCAATGTATTGTCGTCATTGCACCCGAAAACGTAAAGTGGGTGATTACGACTCTATTCCAAATAAAACGGAAATTTTGAACGGCATTAAATATATTGCTGAAACACCGCAAATTCGGGACGTTTTGTTATCAGGTGGCGATCCATTCTTATTATCAGACAATTACCTGGACTGGATTTTGACGGAACTGAGAAAAATTCCGCATCTCGAGGTCATTCGAATAGGAACCCGGACTCCGGTTGTTTTACCATATCGAATAACCAATGAATTGGTTGAAATGCTAAAAAAGCACCAGCCGCTTTGGATCAATACGCATTTCAATCATCCCCGCGAGATCACCGCCTCTTCAAAGGAATCGCTGGCAAAATTGGCTGATGCGGGTTTCCCCCTTGGCAATCAGAGTGTCCTCCTTGCCGGCGTCAATGACTGTCCGAGAATTATTAAAAAGCTGGTTCATAAGTTAGTGCAAAATCGTGTGCGTCCCTACTATCTCTATCAATGCGATCTTTCCGAAGGTCTGACTCATTTTCGAACTCCGGTGGGCAAAGGAATTGAGATCATGGAAAGCCTGATCGGTCATACCAGTGGTTTTGCCGTACCCACATATGTTATCGATGCGCCCGGGGGCGGCGGAAAAATCCCGTTGATGCCTAACTATATTGTCAGCTGGTCCACTAATAAAGTCATCCTGCGCAATTACGAGGGAGTTATCACAACATATAAAGAACCGGATTCCTACGAACCCTATTTCTGCGACCGAAATTGTGATAGCTGTAACTTGCAACTGAAATTAGAAAGTCCTGAGGAGACAAAAGCCATTGGTGTTGAGAAACTTCTCTCGGATTATGATAAAACCGACACCCTTACTCCCCGCAACATTGAGCGAATTACCAGACGGAACGGGCAGAGCTGATGCACATTAAGGACAAAATTATGATGGATAAAGTCGAAAAATGGCAATCATCACTACTTCAACATGGAAAGTACAATAACCGTATATATTTAATGAAACTTGCCAAAACAGACGCTGGTAAAATAATCCCATACCTCGACCGGATCGCCGATGAGAACGAATATACTAAAATAATTGCGAAAGTACCGGATTTCGCCCGGTATGAATTTGAAAAAAACGGTTATCTACAGGAAGCCTATATACCGCAATTCTACCACCATCAGAATCCAGTCTATTTTATGGCAAAATATCTTGACGATAGACGAATGCTCAATCCGAATATCGACCACATGAAAAAGGTGTTACAAACAGCCAAAACAAAATCGGCATTAATAAGCGATGTTCAACTGGCACGGTCGTTCCAATTTCATATCGCTACCGAAAAAGATATTCCTCAAATGGTACAGGTTTATAAAAAGGTATTTGAGACCTATCCGTTTCCAATTCACGATCCACAGTACCTCATAGATACAATGCACAGCCACATCAAGTATTTTCTGATCACCCGGGGCAAGCAGGTCGTCGCCATCGCATCGGCAGAGATTGATTATGACGGGAAAAATGTCGAAATGACCGATTTTGCCACATTGCCGGAATATCGGGGAATGGGGTTTGCACTCTACCTGCTTTATCAAATGGAAGCGGTAATGGAGAAAACGGAAATCCGAAGTTTTAATACAATCGCCCGGGCCATGTCGTATGGTATGAACATAACTTTTGCTAAACGGGGCTATAAATACAGCGGAACCTTGCTCAACAACACTAACATCTCCGGTAAACTCGAGAGCATGAATATCTGGTATAAGATTATTTAGAAATATTCTGATATCCTTGCACAGTTTCAAAACCTTCGCAAGGTTAGTATTATATCCCGCAGCTTGACTGCATAATCACCGCAATGAATTTCAATTAACGCCGGATTATCTACCGTGATGCGGATTTCTTCAAAGACCAGTTCAGCTTCTACCGGGACACCGGAAATCAGTTTACGCCGTTCCGGCAGTTGCCTGCCCGACAAGCAGGCGGGCCGGAGGTATAAAAAATATCCCCAAAAACAAAACACCGGAGGTGTTTAACGGGATATTGATCTTTGTGTGTAATTAAATAACTTAACACAAGCCCTTATAAGAGATTATTGTCCTGAATAAAATATTTAGTGGATTAAATATAAGTATTTATTTAAATTATTCAGGTTTTATGATATCTGTAATTAACAAAACGTGTACTATCCTATCATTTAATTCTGAGGCGAGAAAGATGAAAGATAAAAACAAAACATCCGGCTTAAAGCATAAAAAAGAAGATACTATTTATGAACTTGATCTCTTTGATATTCTTATGGATAATATCCTCGATAGCATCTACTTTAAGGACCGGCAGTGCCGTTTTATAAGAATCAACCGAAGGATGATGCAAAGCTTGAGTATTCAAGACATGAGTCAGATGATAGGAAAAACTGATATAGACATGTTTGGTGAGGAGTATGGTAGAAAGACCTTAGCTGAAGATCTGCACCTTATGGAAACTGGTGAACCAATCATAGGTTTAATTGAGAAGAGAAAATTAAAGAAAGGGAAGTTTAACTGGACATCAACTACAAAAGTACCGCTTCGAAATGATAGTGGGCAGATTGTGGGATTAGTCGGCATTACACGCGAGATAAATGAAGTTATGGAAACAGAAGAAGCACTTGCCTACGAACGGGATTTGCTTCATACACTTATGGATAACATTCCGGATACTATTTATTTCAAAGATAAAAAATCTCGTTTTACAAGAATCAATAAAGCACAAGCACGTCTTTTGGGAGTTGATAATCCTGAGGATGCTATAGGAAAAACAGATTTTGATTATTTTACCAAAGAATTTGCAAGCAATGCTTATAAAGATGAACAAAAACTATTTAAGAAAGGAGGACCTGTAATTGCTAAGCCAGAAAAAATCAGACTGGCTGACGGGCAATTTCGCTGGGTTTCTGCCACCAAAGTACCTATTATCTCAAAGGGGGGAAAAGTTACAGGTCTCGTTGGTATTTCCAGAGATATTACCAGGGTCAAACAAGCCGAAGATAGACAGGTTCAACTTCTGAAGGAGATAGAAAGCGCAAATACCGAGCTAAAGGATTTTGCTTATATAGTTTCTCATGATTTGAAAGCTCCGCTGAGAGGGATAGGCTCATTAGCAGAATGGCTATCAACTGACTATAAAGATAAGTTTGATGAAGATGGTAAAGAACTATTAGATTTACTTATGGGCAGAATAAAGCGGATGCATAATTTAATTGATGGAATACTTCAATACTCAAGAGTTGGACGACTTAGAGAAGAAAAGGAGGAAGTAAATCTGAACGAGCTTGTTAAAGATGTAATCGATATGATAGCGCCCCCGGAAAATATTAAAATAACAGTTGAAAATGAACTACCTTCAATCCTGTGTGAGAAGACTCGTATCGGTCAAGTTTTTCAAAACCTTTTAAGCAATGCTATAAAGTATATGGACAAGCCCAAAGGAAAAATTAAGATTGGCTGCAATGAAGATGAGAAATACTGGAAATTTAGTATTTCAGATAATGGACCGGGAATTGAAGAAAAACATTTTGAAAAAACATTTCAGGTATTTCAGACATTAAAACCACGCGATGAGTTTGAAAGCACCGGAATAGGTCTTTCGGTTGTGAAAAAAATTATTGAATTATATAGTGGAACTATATGGGTAGATTCAAAAATTGGCGAGGGTAGTACATTCTATTTTACGCTGCTAAAAAAAGTCAAAATTTGAATGAGGAGTAAGAAAATGGCATATCGAATCAAAGCCTCTGCAAATCGTAGATTGAAAATAGACCAAAGCATCTCGTTATTCAAAAGCATTATCCTGCTGTTATTGATAATCATGAACGTATATGCCCAAAAGAACCATATAGAATTTGAGCATATCTCAATTGGACAAGAACTTTCTCAGAGTAGTGTATATTGCATTTGTCAGGATACTAAAGGGTTTATTTGGCTTGGTACAGATGATGGATTGAAAAGATACGATGGATACAACCTTAAAGTATATAGATTCGAGTTGGACAATCCCAATAGCTTGAGCAATAATTTTGTATGGTCTGTCTTTGAAGACAGCTATGGTCATTTGTGGGTTGGCACGGTTGGTGGAGGAGTGGATCGTTTTGATAGAGAAAAGGAAAAATTTGTACATTACCAAAACAATCCTGAAGATCCCAATAGTTTAAGCAATAATTTCGTAAGATGCTTTTATGAAAATAAAAAGCGCGAACTCTGGATTGGAACGGATAATGGACTTAATAAGCTTTCGCTTGATTCGATCTATTCTGGAAAATTTGACTCTACATCTCCTCCATTCTTCACTCATTATAAAAACGACCCACGAGATAAAAATAGTTTGAGTCACAATGAAATTCGGTCTATTTGTGAAGATCAGTTTGGTGATTTATGGGTTGGCACCTGGGGTGGTGGTATCAACAGAATCATTTTTGATACGACAGCAGATAGAGAGAATAGTGGATCAAGGACAACCTTTATACGCTACAATAATGATCCGGATAATCGTAAAAGTTTAAGTCATAATCGAATTTGGTCAATCTACGAGGATAGTTCAGGTGAATTGTGGATAGGTACAGATTGTAATCGCAGACTGCTTCTAT
>DPVY01000123.1 GCA_003527965.1 Fidelibacterota bacterium | reverse complement strand
TTAAATGCTTTAATCCAAAAAAGATATAAAATAAAAATATAACGGGCCAAACCGTTAGAATGAAAACAATTATGATAAACACATGGCAATGGCGTTCACCCAGACGATTTTATCTCCCGGTTTTTCAAAATTTTAAAAATAGTGGGATTTTCATCGTCGTTATTGATGTGCGTTAGTAATCAAAAAAGGTCTCATGCAATTAATCAGATGTACCCAGAAGTTAATTAAAGAGTTGCGGATAGAGCCTTCCGAAAAGGAAGCGCAACCTGGCAATATCGGCGGATGGCACGCTAATCTGTTACGCATTGAGCGAAGAAAGTGCATCCTGTTTACAAATGACCGGACCTTATACTCGTTTTTTGTTCCTGGTCTCAAAAAGCCCGAGTTTGAGCGATTTCGGGAAGTATTCAGGCATAACCTCTTTAAATGTCTCATCAATAACGGATTCTCGCAAAATCAGATAGAGAGAGTTTTAAGTGAATATCAAACAATCGGAATAGCGAAAACAAATAACAGGAGCGTATTGGGTTCAATGAACGATTTTGCTTTTCAGATTAAATACAGAGTAGCAACATTTGGTGGGTTAGAAAATACGGACCTTATTATTCTTAATAGAGAACTTAATCATACTCCAATAGGTGCAATCAAATATATGTACAGTATTGAATTATTACGAAGTATGCTATAGTGATATTAACAGGAGGAATTACCATGAATTTTAAACGAAAATCCCTTGCCCTTATCCTAATTCTGCTGATTGCCGGGTCCACCCTGCTCTTCGGCGCTTTTGATGTAGGTGACAGCTATCATGGCTTTAAGCTTATTGAAAAACGCTTTGTCAAAGAGGTGAATGCCGAATGCCTCTTATTCAAACATGAACAAAGCGGCGCGCGCCTGCTCAAGATCGCTGCCGACGACGCCAATAAGACTTTCAGTATCGCTTTTAAGACTGTACCCGAGTCCGACGCCGGAACACCGCATATCATGGAACACTCGGTGCTGAACGGCTCGAAGAATTTTCCGGTCAAAAGTCCCTTTGATGTTCTCGCCAAAGGCTCGCTGAACACTTTTCTGAACGCCATGACCGGTAGCGATGTGACCATCTACCCTGTTGCCAGCATGAATGACAAGGATTACTTTAACCTGATGCATGTCTATCTGGATGCCGTTTTCCACCCGCTAATTTATGATGATCCTCGTATTCTGAAGCAGGAAGGCTGGCATTATGAATTGACCGACAAAGACAGCTCCGTCGTTTATAAAGGCGTAGTTTTTAATGAGATGAAGGGCGCATTTTCCAGTCCGACGACCGAATTGGACTATCAGGTAGGCAAACACCTGTTCCCTGACAACTGTTACTATTTTTCATCAGGCGGTTATCCCTCAGCCATTCCGACCCTGAGTTATGAGGAATTTTTAAACTTTCACCGTAAATATTATCACCCCTCCAACAGTTACATTTACCTTTATGGTAATGCTGATTTAAACAAAGAGCTCGCGTTTATCAACGAGGCATATCTTTCGGAATATCAAAAATCAGACGCCATAGCCACAATTCCTTTGCAAAAACCTTTCGAAGAGATGAAAGAAGTTACGGCGTATTATTCCGTTCCTGAAGATAATCCCACCGAAAACCAGACATATCTCTCTCTGAATTTTGTTGCCGGCCTGAATACCGACCGCAAACTGACCTTTGCGCTTGATATTCTGAGTGATGTGCTCGTTAACCAGGAATCGGCGCCCATTCGCCTGGCGCTGCAGGAAGCCGGTATCGGTCGCGAAGTGAGCGCTTATCTTGATGAACTAAAACAAAATGTATTTCAAATCAACGTCCAGAACGCCAATTCCGAAGATAAAGACCGTTTCCGTGAATTGGTTATGAATACGCTTGATGAGACCGTTAAAAATGGATTGGACGAAGAGGCGGTACAAGCCACACTGAACCGTATTGAATTCCGGCTCCGGGAAGGCAATGATGCTCAGAAAGGCTTGACTTATAACTTCCATGCTCTCTCCGGCTGGTTTCACGCCGACGATCCGTTTTTGAGTCTGGCATGGGAAAAGCCTCTTGCGGAAGTGAAAGCAGCAATTAAAAAGGGATATCTTGAAGCGCTGATCCGGGAGTACTTTCTGGATAATAATCATGCTCTGTTGCTGGTTTTGGAACCTAAACCGGGCATGGAAAAAGAAAATGCTGCTAAAACAACCTGTGAATTGGAAGCTTATAAAGCCACGCTATCCGATGAAGAATTGGATTTATTGGTTCAGGAAACCCGGGACCTGATTGCCTATCAAAAACGGGATGACACGCCGGAAGCGCTTGCAACAATTCCAATGCTGGACATTACGGATATTAATACCGAGGCAAAATGGTATGAAATCGAGAGAAAGAAAATTTCAAAAATACCCGTTCTGCACTATGATACTTTTACCAATAATGTAGTTTATGTCCGCCTTTTTTACGACGCCTACGTTTTGCCAACCGAGCTAATACCTTATGCCGCTCTTTTAGCCGAAGTGATGGGCAGTCTGAATACCGAAAATTACACTTACGGGGAATTAGATAAAGCGCTGAATATGCACACCGGCGGTTTCAGTACCTATCTCAGTACTTTTCTGAAAAACCTGGAGGACGACAATCTATTGCCCAATTTCATAGTTTCTTCCAAGGTGATGGACACTAAAATTGATAAACAATTCGAACTGCTTGGCGAAATCGTTAATCATACTTTATATAACGATCCTGAGCGTTTGAAAGCCGTACTGACACGCCATCAATCCCGGCTCGACGCCAGTATCAAACGCAATGGAATGAACTACGCTTTAAAGCGAATGAGATCTTATTTCAGCAATCAGGGGATGTTCAATGAACTTACCGGTGGCATTGAATATTACTGGTTTGTAACCGATCTCGTCAATAATTATGACGAACAAGCCGAAACCATTACCCAAAAACTTGCCGAAACCGCCGCCCTGCTTTTCACAAAAGACAATCTGATCGTTTCAGTGACGTGTGAAAAATCCGATTTACCCGTTTTTTCTAAATATTTTAAAGAGTTTGTTAAGACCCATCCCAAAAGTAAAGCCAAAGCCCAAGACTGGACTTTTGAATTTGAGAAGAAAAATGAAGGTTTGTTGTCTGCTTCCAAAGTACAATACGTGTTGCAGGGCTATGACTTCAAAAAATCAGGCTATACCTGGGACGGCAAAATGCTTGTGCTCAACCAAATTCTTTCCCGTGACTGGTTAACCAGTCAGATTCGCATAATCGGCGGCGCTTATGGCGGATTCAGCAGTTTTTCGCCATCGGGTTTCGTTTATTTTGGTTCCTACCGCGATCCCAACCTGAAAGAGACCCTGGATAACTTTAAAGCTACACCGGAATATCTGCGCAACTTCACATCTGATGAAACAGCCATGACACGTTATATCATTGGGACCATAGCACGAATAGATCATCCGTTAACTCCTTCACAGGAAGGTAACCTGGCAGTCCAATACTATTTTGAAAATATCAGCCGGGAAGACAAACAAAAGGAACGGAACGCGGTGCTTACGACTACGGCTGACGATATAAAGAATTTTGAAAAGATGGTGAGCGATATTCTATCCCAAAATATTTATTGCGTATACGGTAACGAGGAAAAAATTCAGGCAAATAAGGAACTTTTTAAGGAACTTATCAAACTGAACCGATAGGAATAGTCTTATAGTAAAATTGATATCCTGCGCTTTTCTGGAAAACCTTGTGGTGGTTTTGAAACCATCGCAAGGTTTTTTCTATAAGGTGAATTACAAAGAAAGGAAGTAAAGCCTTTTCAAAACCTGGAAATAATTTTACTAAACCTGCTAAGCAGCATATTATAAATTTTAATTTTTTCCTTTTGAAATATTAGTCAGGCAATCATAGGCATCATTTATTAAAGCCATATATCTGACATCTCCTCCTTTATCGGGGTGAAAATGCTTTGCAAGCAATCTATGACGCATTTTTAAATCATCTTGGTCAAAAACCATATCTAAATTAAAAATTGATTGGCTAATATGTATTTTAGACCACCCTTCAGCTCCGTCTAATTTTTGGATATCTTGTGGGGTCATCATACTCAGCCATTTCTCAAAACGTTTTTTAGTAATTTTTTTTCTTAAACTTGAATTTGTTACATAGTGTGAAATAAACTGAAGGATCTTAAACTTATCATAGCAATTAAAACTACCTAATATATCGTAAACATTTCCATTTGACTTATTCAAGAACCATAATATTACTTCGTTATTTCCAAATGGACTTTTAGTTACTCTAAAATAAATATCTTCAATTTTTACTTCCATTAACTGCTGATTAAAATACTTTTGATACATCTTATTAACCCTTTATAAAATTTTAAATGGCCTTTTTAACATTTGCTATTCTTAGCATTTTTATTTGTGTATTAGTTATTTTTCTCAATATTGTTTTCATTTCCTTCCAGTTATTAACTCTATCTATAATCTCCGACTCTTGTGATTTTGGCACTTTTGTCGTCTGAGTTTTACCATCAATTTTACGTGTAATTATCAAATCAGTATGCAAATAACCTTTTGTGCATCGGCAATTCATCTTTCCACAAGTGTAATTTCTTCTGCTGACACTTGCCTTAAGAATTGGTCCGACACTCTTAAGTTGTTTGTACAATGTCTGGCTCTTCTCTTCAAATTCTTTTAATAATTCATCGTTATAATTTTTCATATCTATAAGTTAATATACTTATAGATATTTGTCAAGAAAAAATATTAATGTGATAACTACAAGTGTTAAAATTAACTATAAAGATGGTCTAACTATATGATATATTACGAGGTTATGGAATTATTTAGTTGTATT
>DPVY01000085.1:27774-47439 GCA_003527965.1 Fidelibacterota bacterium | reverse complement strand
CGGTGATGATTTTCAGGGATCTCCAATATCGGCTTTAACCAAAGGTATGTCCCAAATTCTGATATTAAATCAGCTGCAACCGTCGGCCTTTACAATCGGGAATCACGAATTCGATTATGGAATTGACAACTTAAAAAAATCCATTCAAGCCGCCAATTTTGACATAATTTCCTGTAATTTGTATGACTCAACCCAAATGTCGTTGCTCGTCAAGCCCTATAAAATTATCAAATCAAACGGAGCGCGGATTGGTGTCATCGGCCTGATTTTGGAAGATTTAAAATCGACGGTTCTGCCGGACAACATGAAGGGTCTGGCGACTCTTGACCCGGCGGAAAGTATCATGAAATATGTCGAAGAAATTCAGGACAAAACAGATCTCATCGTAGTGCTCAGCCATAACGGATTTCAGGAAGACAGCATTTTGGCAACGGAGCTGCAAGAAGTTGACGCTATTTTCGGGGGACATTCTCACACGCGGCTCTATCAGCCGGTCAAGGTCAACAATATTTTGGTTTGCCAGGCGGGCGCCCGGGGTCAATTTCTGGGACACTTGAATGCGACCGTCGATCCGCAAAGCAAATCCATTACGGATTATCGGTACAATTTGATCGAAACTGTTGTTGGCGCCGTTACAACATCGCCGGCTGTTAGTCACGTGGTTGATTCGCTCGAATCTATGATCGCAGAAGAGATGAATAAGGTTATCGGCGAATTAAAAAGTCCCTGGATTGGTAACAGCCGGGGCGAATCAAATATCGGCAACTGGATCGCCGACGCCACCCGCGCCTATTTTCAAGCCGACATCGCCTGTCAAAACAGCGGTGGTATACGTAAAGGTTTAGCCGCCGGTCCGATTACCGTACGGGACATCTGGGAAATTTCACCCTTTGACAATACCATCGTGATTGTTAGCGTAACTGGCAGCCAACTATTAAATATTCTGGATTGGCGCATCAAAAATCCGCGGGATTTACTCCAGACTTCCGGATTAACCCGGGTTTACAACACCCAAAATAAAACCCTGGTCGAGGCGACCGTGAACGGCAATCCGATTATACCCGCTAAAATCTATACAATCGCGACCAACAACTATGTCCTGGGCCATATCGATCGTTTCTTTGGGTTATCCGAAAAAGATGTCATTGTCGAAGACACCGCCGTTATCGGGCGCGACATCCTCCTGCTCGCCGTTGAAAAACAGAAAATAATCGACAGTAAGATAGAGGGGCGGCTTGTTTTCACGGCAAAATAGGCTGGAAAATACAAGTCTGTTACAATTTTAAAAATATTCGGAATTTTCTTAAATTTCTTTCTCTTGAAAAAGAAGAAATTATTTGACTTTTTGATAAAATATCATTTACATTCCAAGGCTTTTTTAATGAGTGAGTTTAACAGACCACAAAGGGCGCAATTTTCAAAACATTCCCCTTCGGGGCGTTTAAATATGGTGGGTGTAGCTCAGTTGGTAGAGCGACAGGTTGTGGCCCTGTTGGCCGCGGGTTCAATTCCCGTCACTCACCCGATCTTTCACGGCGCTATCGTCTAGTGGTTAGGACACAGGATTTTCATTCCTGTAACCGGGGTTCAATTCCCCGTGGCGCTACAAATTTAACAATCTTTTCAAAACAACCCCACACAACCGGGGTCGTTTTTTTTACAAATTTCCAAATAAACCTTACTTTCTTGTTGAAAATCATTATAAAATGGGTTATTATCGTTACATAATGATGATAGCCGACATTTTAATTTTAAATAATTTTAACGATACCCAAAAAGAACGGAGGTGCCGATGATTTTTGCCCGTTTCATTTCAACCGTATTACACCCTTTTATTGTTGCGCCGGTTACCTTTTTTCTGCTGTTGCAAAATACCGATCTCCCGGTGGTAAATCGTATTATTGTTTTTTCCGTGGCGTCCATAGCGGCGGTTTTTTTGCCGTTGATCCACGTCTATTTAATGAAACGCCGGGGACATACTTCCGGTCTGGATATCCCGGAAAGAGAAAAACGGATTTCTCCATTTATTGTCAGTATTATCAATTATTCCCTTGCCCTGATTGTGATCTGGTTGCTGCGTGGTCCGAAAGTCTTTATTATTTTAATGTGGGCGTACGTGTTTAACACAATCGTTGCCACCCTGATCACAAAATATTGGAAGATCAGCATCCACGGCATGGCTCTGGGAGGACCAATCGCGGCGCTTGGGCAGGTCATTTCCCTACAGTTTTACTGGTTTATACCATCCGTTTTTCTTATGCTCTATTCCCGTGTAAAATTAAAAGCCCATACACCAATGCAGGTACTGGCGGGATTTATTTTAGGCTTTTTTTTAACCGTAACACATTATAAATTATTGATGTAATTATGAAAAACAACGATGTATTAGCAGTTATTCTCGGTGGCGGTAAGGGTTCGCGCCTTTTCCCCCTAACTAAATATCGGGCCAAGCCGGCTGTCCCCTTTGGCGGCAAATTTCGGATTATAGACGTTCCGATCAGCAATTGTTTAAACAGCGGATTCGACAAGATTTTTGTTTTAACCCAATTCAATACCGAATCACTACACCGCCACATCTACAGAACCTACCGGTTGGGGCGTTTTAGCGAAGGCTTTGTAGATATTCTGGCCGCCCAGCAAACCGTCGAAAGCATGGCCTGGTATCAGGGCACGGCCGACGCGGTTCGTCAAAACCTTTCCTACATTAATGAGGTTAATGCAAAATATACGATTATCCTCAGCGGCGATCATCTCTACCGCATGGATTATAATAAATTTTTGAACACTCATATCAGTAATAAAGCCGACATAAGCATATCCGTTAAACCGGTAGCGCGCAAAGAGGCATCGGAATTCGGAATACTCCAAATCGATGAAGCCAACCGTGTACAAAAATTTTTGGAGAAGCCCTCGGGAGAGCTCCTCGATTCCGTTAAAAGCCCCTGTCTTCCCGTGAAAACACCTTTTTTAGCCTCCATGGGTATCTATATTTTTACCACTCAGACGCTTATCGACATTCTGAATGAAAATACAAGCGCCGACTTCGGGAAGCATATTATCCCCGAATCTATCGGTAAACTGCGTGTAATCGCCCACCAATTCCAGGGCTACTGGCGCGACATTGGAACCATGGATGCGTTTTTTCACGCCAATCTCGAACTTACCTCGATAAAACCGCCCTTTACCCTCTATGATGCTAAATTTCCAATATATACGCGGGCGCGATCCCTGTCGGGCTCCCGGTTAGATAATTGTCACATAGAACAAACACTTCTGGCGGACGGCTGCTTCATTGAAAAGAGCACAATAAAAAATACTGTCATCGGGATACGTACTCTGATTTTACAAAATACCAAAATCGAAAATTGTGTCATTATGGGAGCCGATTACTACGATTCAAATATCGTCAAAAATATTCCCCCTGTCGGAATTGGTAAAAATTGTATTATCCGTAATGCCATTATTGATAAAAACGCCCGAATCGGGAACAACGTAAAAATCATGAATGTTAGCCAAAAGACTAATTTTGACGGCACCCACTTCTATATCCGGGACGGCATTGTCGTGATTCCTAAAAACACAATTATTCAAGACGATACCGTGATATAAAAAAATGGGACGCTAATTATGATTAGAAGCTTTAACCCAGACCAGACCGTTCTCTTTCCCGAGCTGTTTTCCGATCACGATTTGCCTTCTATAACGACCCTGCCGGAATACGATAATGCTTTAAAAAACTTTGTTAAGCTCTCGGATTTTGGCGCATTTCTCGAAATAAATTTCATCGGCATCGATAAATCCTACTCGATCTCACCGCACGAAATACAGATTCCCAGACGATATCTGGCGGTAAAAACTGAAACCGGCTCACCTGTGTTGCACCTTTTCCCTATAAACATTCGCAATCAAATCAACCGGTTAAAATACGATGTCCGCTCGTTCTTTAATAAAACTAATAGTATTAAGACCTCATTCGGGTATTTTTTGTTTCGGCAATATTTTCACCTGTGGGACCGCCATAAACAGCAATGTATGTCCAATATAGGCGATTATTTAAATCTGGAAATCGGCGCAACGGTTTATCAGAACTACTTTATTCAGATCTGGTCCGAGGGCTCGCGCTGGCTAAAAGACCATTTAAAGCGTAAATATCGTCATCTCTTACCGCCTAATGATCTGAATTTAATTGAGAAAAAAAGGGCTCAACTACAGAAAACCAGCGTTACTCTGGCCCAATTAGATCGTGATGACCCGGAATACTTTTTTCACAGTTTAGTATTAAAAACCGCCCACATTCCGACCCGGCTTTCTGATTATATCGACGGCATAGCAATTCACTCAACCTTCAAAACCATTTACTTGGAACATTTAAAGGGCGTCGACATCGAAACCATCGAAGATATAACCCGTTTACTTGAATCATTTTCAAAACAATAAGTCATCCGATTATATTACCTTGATAAATACCTATCCACAAAACGCGCAAGAAATGGTAGCAGAGCAAATTGCTTCAAGAGACATCGTTGATCCAGAAGTCCTTGGGGCTATGGCGGCAATACCACGGGAAAAATTTGTCCCTCCTCAACAACGTCATCTTGCTTATACCGACCAGCCGCTGCCCATTGGTAAGGGTCAAACCATCTCTCAGCCTTATGTTGTGGCGTTCATGTCTCAGGCGCTCCGTCTAAATAAGTCCTTACGGGTGCTGGAAATCGGAACGGGCTCCGGCTACCAGGCCGCGGTCCTTTCCCGGATTGCCAAAGAGGTCTACACGGTGGAGATTATTAAGCCGCTGATTGATAACGCTCAAAAAATCATGCGTGAATTAAACTTCAGAAATGTCTATTTCAAACATGATAATGGTCGTCAAGGCTGGAAAGAGCATGCGCCATACGATCGTATCATTGTGACCGCCGCCAGTGATGATATCCCCCCGCCTCTGATTCGCCAACTCGCCGACAACGGTCTGATGATAATCCCCCTCGGGCATCAGCACTGGACCCAAAATCTGGTCCTTGTAACGAAGAAGAGGAAACAACTGTATAAAGAAAAAATCCTACCCGTTCGTTTTGTACCGCTAGTCAATAAACACAAAAGAAAAGGAAAATGAGATTATTTTATCATGGAAGAACTTGATTCGGGCATCTTTGAAGAATTTATCGCCGCCGCCGAAAATATTTCCTGTGGCAAATATAATAACACCGATTTTGAGAGATTTATGCGGGTTGGCAACCCGCCCGCAATTCGACAGATGGCTGCCATATTAGAAAATATCTGTCACCAATTTGAATCCCGGGAGCTCCAATTGAAAATTACCGTCAAAGAATTGAAAGCCGCCCGCACCGAATTAGAACACTTTAATACGCTTCTTGATTCACGGGTAAAAAAACGCACCCGGGTGCTTGAAGAGACTAATTCTCTTTTGGAATCTTTATCGATAACAGACTCTCTAACTGGAATTGACAACCGGCGAAATTTTGATGTAAAGCTGGCCCGGGAATATTCGCGAGCCGTACGCTACAAGTCCCGTCCCAGCTGCATAATGTTCGACATCGATCTCTTTAAGCAGGTAAATGATTCCCATGGTCATTTATATGGCGATGAAGTCCTTCGAATGATTGGGCAGACATTATTAAAACACCTGCGCGCCCATGATATCTTTGCGCGTTACGGCGGCGAAGAATTTATTGTTTTGCTTCCCGAAACAGATCTTCAACGTGCCTACAAAGTATCTGAGAAGCTGCGCCTGCTTATCTCCGACAATGTTGTAGAAAAAGATGGCGTTCGGACTAAAGTAACTGTTTCCCTCGGAGTTGCGGAATTTGATCCCCAAACTATGTCGTCCGGTAATGATCTGGTTAATGCGGCAGACAACGCCCTGTATCAAGCCAAACGCACGGGCAGAAATAAAACCGTTATCTATAACAATAAACAACAAAAGAAATAAAATCGCAATAATCACCATAAATGAATTGTAAGATTAGGCCGGATCTTTGTATATTCCGCCCTGAAAAAATAACGACATGACAATGAAAAACCGCTGCTTACTACATATTATCATTCTCCTAAATATAACCTTTTCGTTTGGGCAGGGATATCTCTGGCCAATCAACTCCAGCCACCACTTAAGCTCGACTTTTGGAGAATTTCGACCGGGTCATTTCCATTCCGGGATAGATATAAAAACCAATTACCGCACAGGCTATCCTGTCCTTGCGGTGGAGAACGGTTATATCTGGCGGATACGTACTTCCCCTTTTGGTTATGGAAAGGCAATTTACCTTAATTTGGACGATGGTAATCTGGCTGTATATGGTCACCTGGATGAGTTTAATGATCCTTTCCGGGCTTTGGCAAGGGCAGAACAACTGATTCAGAGACGCTATTCCACCGACCAGTATTTCCATGAGAATGAAATCCGTGTCTCAAAAGGCGACACCCTTGCTTTTTCCGGCGATACCGGCACAAAGCACCCCCATTTACATTTCGAAATCAGAGACGCCGCCAATCGTCCGATAAACCCCCTCAATACAACCCTGAAAATTGATGATTCCACAATCCCAACTATTAAAAATCTGGCGCTCGTTCCGGTCGACAACACATCTCGCATCAATGGACTGCCGACAATTCAGATATTCGAAGCCGTCTATCTTGGGGAAAAGATTTTTACGGTTACAGATACTATCCATGTTCATGGAAAAATAGGTGTGGAAATCAAAACCCATGATACCGTTAAAGGCATTCCCAACAAATATCCGCCCTACGGCATAAAAATGTTTGTCGACGACAGCCTTTATTTTCAGGTCCAATATGACACTTTTGATTTCAATGAGACCCGGCTCGTCTATCTCGACCGGGACTTTCAATTAAATGAAAACGGATTCGGACATTTTAACCGGCTCTGGATGTTTGACAGTAATCGGGTATCCAGCTTTCACTCAAACAGCCCGGGTGACGGTGTTTTGAAATTGGCTGACGGGCAACATCAGGTCCTAATTGAAGTATATGACCGTAATTTTAACACTTCGACACTCTCCTTTCTATTATATTCCGGCGCGCAGTTTTCTCCTGTTCTTGAGCAATACTGTCCGACCAAGGATGGTTATTCCCTGGTCTTCATTGCCGATACAACCGATAGTGTTGCGGTTTCCGCCGACTGGATTCATAAAGACGGCAGTTTTCAGCGAACGGCCGTAATAGACAGTATCCGGTCCGATAATATCCGCACGTATGTCCATGTCTCCCGGGCTAATTATTTAAAAGGTGACGTTCTTCAGGTATGCCTCTGTTCAACCCCCCTGAAACAAACTAAAACATTTATATTTAATCCTTTCCCGGAAAGCTCCCCTGAAGACAATTATCCGAACATCTCTTTTATCCATAATCCCCAAACATTTTTATGCAAAGCTTCGTTTTCAGATCCACCCGAAACAGCGCCAAAACTCTTCTTACAATCGCCCTCATCGTTTAGCGAATTCAGGGTATCTCCGCTTTCACCATTGACTTACATCAGTGATCCGCTTCCGATCATGCTGTCAGATAAGGTTTTTTCGCTCGAGTGGCGTTATAACCGCACACCGGAAAATATTCTGCGCTTGCCCGTGGATTTTTCTCTGATAGTACCGGGAACACCGCAAACCGTTACTACGAAAGATTCTGTTTTTACGGTCGCTTTCGCCAAAAATTCCGTTTATGATTCTCTGTTAACCTGGATTGTCAAAAAACAACCGTTCCCCTCGAACCCGGAAGAATTGATTTCAGGCATTTATACGATTTTTCCTACGGAGCAGCCCCTTAATAAAAACATTGAACTGTTTTTCAAAATTCCCCTCGGCGAAAATGATTTTGACAAAATCGGGGTGTATCATTTTGATGACGATGAGTGGGATTTTTTAAATAATCAACGTCTGTTAAAAAACAATTTGATCAGCGCGACGACAAATAAAACCGGCGCCTTTGCCCTCCTAAAGGACAATAAACCACCCGACATTACCAATATATTCCCCGGCAATAACGGCAGATTCAGATCGAAAAACATAGAATACATCAAAGCAATTGTAGAAGACGATTTATCGGGTATAAAAGATGACGCGTCCATTACCTTAACGCTGGACGACCGTCATCTTATCGCCGAATATAATGGTCCAAAAGACAGTATTCGTTATAAACCTTCAAAACCACTGAATAACGGTAAACACACAATCACAATTACGGTAACCGACCGGGCAAACAACTCTTCTTCGAGAACCGACAACTTTTACATATATTAACAACAATACATGTTTATACCCTTAAAAGACTCCACACTTAGAATCCGGCGACCTATTATTGTAACTGGACTTCTTTTTGTAAACATTGTCACATTTATATATCAATCGACTCTGCCGCAGGAGACATTGCGGCTGTGGTTTTTTAGTACCGGGGTTGTTGCCGACCAGCTATTTAGTCACGGAATTACCGGATTAATCTTTCCTCTTTTTACTTCGTTATTTATTCATGGCAATCTGCTCCATCTGGCCGGCAATATGCTCTATTTGTGGATTTTCGGAGATAATATCGAAAGCACACTGGGACATCGCAAGTTTATACTGTTTTATCTGCTCTGCGGAATCATTGCAACGATCAGCCAGTTGCTTGTTAATCCACAGTCCGGCGTTCCGATAATCGGAGCCAGCGGGGCAATTTCCGGAATTCTGGGTGCTTATCTTATTCGTTATCCCAGAGCGCAGATCCAGGTGTTTATCTGGCTGTTTATCATTATCCGGCGGGTTTGGATTCCCGCAGTGTATGTTCTCGGCTTCTGGTTTCTCCTCCAAATCAGCAACGGGCTTGACGCCCTGACCTTTCAACAAGATGCCGGTGTTGCCTGGTTTGCTCATATTGGTGGATTTTTAGCGGGAATTGCATTATTATTGATACTGGAACCATACGAAAGGAAACGTATATGGAAACAATTAAACCGGAGCTATTAAGGGATTGCGCCCAAAAAGCTTCTTCTTTTGCCCACTCTCCTTTCTCAAACTATCCTGTCGGCGCCGCGTTGCAAACGGAAGACGGCGCTATATACACCGGATGCAATATTGAGTCCAGTTCCTACGGACTCACGGTCTGCGCCGAGCGGAACGCCATTGCCTCCGCTGTTGTTAACGGTCATAAAAAATTCCGTGCTCTGGCAGTCTACTCAATGAACGGCGCGACGCCCTGCGGAGCCTGCCGCCAGGTAATCTGGGATATTTGCGGGGACATTCCCGTTTACGTTTTTGATAAAAGCGGACGTAAAGAGGTTTACCGGTCCGGAGATCTTTTACCCAACCCCTTTGACAATACAAAACTGGAGAAGAAAAACAACCAATGAAAAAATCAATCTTAATCGGAGTAGCCGGCGGCACCGGTTCCGGAAAAACATCCATGGCGAAAAACATTGTCTGTGATTTTGATCCCCGCCAGGTGGTTATCATCGAACAAGATTCATACTATTTTGATCTTAGGAATATTCCTCTCGACGCCCGCCGTCATCACAATTTTGACCACCCGGAGGCCTATGATTTTGATCTCTTGAAACAACACATGCGGGGCTTGATTGACGGGGAAACAGTCGAAGTCCCTGTTTACGACTATACTACCCATACCCGCAGTTCGAAAGTTCACTGGGTCAGCGGGCATAAAATCATCGTCCTTGAGGGAATTATGGTCCTTTATGATTCGGAATTGCGCGACATGATGGATATAAAAATATACATTCAGACCGCATCCGACATCCGCTTTATCAGACGCCTGACCCGGGATATCAAGCACCGGGGTCGCTCGGTTGATTCGGTTATGCAACAATATCTCGAAACGGTCCGCCCGATGCACGAACAATTCGTTGAACCAACCAAACAATATGCCGACATTATTATCCCCGAAGGTGGACATAATACCGTGGCCGTGGATCTATTTAAAACCAAGGTGAGATCTCTTTTGCGTCAGATTGCAAAGTAGTTTTAGATTCTTCCCATAGCGTGAATATTGATAGACAAAAACCGAAATGAATTCAAAGAAGGAATCCTCTATGCACAGTCAGATTATGCGCAGCGCTCCCCTGGGTATTGAAGAAGTGGTTGTTCTGTCCGGAAAGCCGTCCGGCTGGATCGAAGTCATCTGCGGAAGTATGTTTTCCGGCAAAACCGAAGAGCTGATCCGCCGCCTGAGGCGCGCTCAGATCGCCAAACAGAAAGTGGCAATTTTTAAGCCTAAAATCGATGTCCGCTACAGCGAAGATCATATCGTATCACACAACCAACAGAAAATTCCTTCAATTGCCGTTAAACACGCCGAAGATATCCTGAAAAAAGTCGGCGACGCCCGGGTTTTGGGCATAGACGAGGCGCAGTTTTTCGACAGCAGTCTTGTTGATGTTTGTAGAAAGCTCGCTAATGCCGGACGACGTGTTATCGTCGCCGGACTCGATAAAGATTATCGCGGCGAGCCGTTTGAACCAATCCCCCAGATGCTCTGTGAAGCCGAATACATTACAAAAACACTCGCTATTTGCATGCAATGCGGGAATCCCGCCAGCTATACCCAACGTATTTTACCGTCCAGTGAACGGGTCTTATTGGGCGCTACCGATGTATATGAGGCTCGTTGCCGGAATTGTTTCGAGCCACCGAAATAGTAAAACAGACATGAAAACATTTTCTCATTGTAATAGATCAATAACCCTAAATCAATAAGGAAACAGAATATGCGTTTTGTAGGAATTCTCGGTATCATTGCTTTATTAGGAATTGCGTACATAATGTCAAATAACCGTAAAAAAATTAATCTGCGCACCGTCGGCTGGGGCCTGGCGCTACAGATTCTATTTGCCGGAATTATTCTTGGCAATCCCCCAATATTGTCATATCTGTCCATGCTCGCCTTATTGGTTCTCATCATCCTGTATATTTTTAAGGACGAGATCAATGCCGGTTCCCCCGGAGGCAGCTCTTATATTGCGGCATTTTCTATTATCCTCACAACCGGTTTGGCGGGGATTGTTTTTTATCTTCTCGACAAAGTCAATTTCCTTGGCTGGGTTTGGGTGTTAATATTGGCTGCCGTTATTATTAAAGCCGTCTTTAAAATTAGCGCCTATCAAAAACACCTCGTCACCGGGCTGCTGGCTGCCGGCTACGTCTGGTTGTTCAGTAATCAATACACCGGTGAAAATATTTTTGCGCTCGCCAGTCAAAAAGTTGAGCACTTTCTAAGTCTTTCCGATTACGGGGCGCGGTTTTTATTTGGGAACCTAGCTGAGAAACAATATTTCTTCCCGGAATCAGATACCTGGCCGGGCTTCGGATTCCAGTTTGGTTTTAGTGTTCTTCCTGTAATCATCTTTTTTGCATCATTTATAGGGATTTTGTATCATCTCGGCGTCATGCAAACCATTATCCGCTGGATGGCTCGCTTCATGCAATGGACCATGGGCACCAGCGGCACTGAAACATTATCCTGCACCGCCAATATCTTTGTCGGGCAGACCGAAGCTCCCTTATTGATCCGCCCCTTTATCGATGACCTGACCCTGTCGGAACTACTGACCATCATGGTCGGCGGTTTTGCCACTATCGCCGGCGGCGTTCTGGCGGGCTACATTGCCATGGGTATCAGCGCCGGTCACCTTATCGCCGCCAGTGTAATGTCGGCGCCGGCAGCTCTCGTTGTCGCCAAGATTATTTATCCGGAAACCGAATTGTCAAAAACTTATGGAGATGTTGATATACCCAAAGATTTAATTCAATCCACCAATTTGCTTGACGCCGCATCGCGAGGTGTTACCGACGGTTTGAAACTCGCCGTGAATGTGGGCGCAATGCTGATCGCATTTATTGCCCTGATCGCATTTGTCGATACAATATTATCGTTTTTGGATCGAATTATCGATGGTCAATTATTGAATGGAAATTATGTAAAATATACGATTGTGAGCGGCTCATCTCCTGTTACGGGAGAATACAACGGAATTTTTCCGGGCAGTTTAAAAACACTGTTTGGGACAATTTTCCGTCCCCTGGCCTGGCTGATGGGCGTTCCCTGGAAATATGCCGGAGAAGTGGGCAACCTGCTGGGTATTAAGCTGGCCCTGACGGAGTTTGTAGCCTACGGAAATTTAGCCGAATTAAAAGCAGCCGGGGCATTGAGTGATAAAGCCATTGTCATTTCGACCTACGCGCTGTGCGGATTTGCAAATTTTGCCTCTATCGGAATTCAAATCGGCGGTATCGGCGCCCTGGCGCCCAAACGGCGGTCCGACCTGTCTAAAGTCGCCTTGAAAGCCATGTTCGGTGGCGCAATTGCCTCCTGGTTAACCGCCTCAATTGCCGGTATTTTGCTATAACGATATCTAAAAATTAGAAAATGGAGTAAAACATGAAATTGGTTTTATTAGGCCCCCCCGGAGTTGGCAAGGGCACCCAGGCTCAGCAAATGAGCAAAACATACTCGATCCCGCAAATATCAACGGGAGATATATTGCGAGAAGCAATCGCAAAAAAAACACCCTTAGGTGATAAAGCCCGGGCATTTATCGTAAAAGGCGAGTTGGTTCCCGATGACATTATGCTGGGTCTTATCCAGGACACTCTGTTTGGAGATAATGCGCCCAAAGGCTATATCCTCGACGGCTTTCCCCGAACCATTGCACAGGCAGAGGGGCTCCAAAAACTATATGAAAAGCATAGCGATAATTTAAGCGCCGTTTTACTTCTTGAGGCAGAGGAAGACCAAATCGTCGCGCGCTTATCGGCACGGCGCACCTGCCGAAGCTGCAAGGCGGTTTACAATCTCATGACAATGCCTCCCAAAGTTGACGGGGTCTGTGATGTCTGCGCCGGAGAATTATATCAGCGGGATGACGACCGCATTGAAACAATTCAAAACAGGTTGACGGTTTATAAAAAACAGACGGCGCCGTTAATCGATTTCTATAAATCCCGGGGCATTTTAAAAACCGTCGACGCCTCGGGAACGCCGGAAGAGGTTCAAACAAACATTAACCGTCAATTGGAGGACTAATTAACGTGGTTACACTGGGCATCACAGGCGGATTAGGGGCCGGCAAAAGCACAGCATGTCAACGCTTAAAAGAGCGGGGGGCGATAATTTTTGACGCCGATAGCGTAGCCAAAGAAATTTTACTTACCGTACCGGAAGTTCAGGAACAAATTTCCGATGTGTTTGGAATTAATATTAAAAACAACACAAATCTTCATCTCGGGAAACTTGCCAACATTGCCTTTAGCAATGAAGAAAATCAGACTGCTTTGAATAATATCATTCATCCCCGTGTTATCGAAGCGTTCGAGAAAAAACGCGCCGAGATTAAAGATCAGGACGGATTGCTGGTCATCGATGCGCCGCTAATTTTCGAGTCCGGTCTTGACAGCCATCTTGATCACACCGTTTTAATATATTCAACATATAAAATTCGGATAGCCCGGGCTATCCGGCGGGGAAATCTTTCGAGAGAACAAATCCTGAAGCGGATAGAGCTTCAAATGCCTGAAGAGGAAAAACGGGAATTGGCCTCCATTGTCATTGAAAACAACGGCACCGTGGAGCGTCTATATGAAGAAATCGACAAACTTTATAATGAACTTATTGGCTGATAAATACAGCGACTGGTATCGGAACCTGTAATACCATTATTCGGATATCAATAGTGATTCGACTTATCCCGCCTTAGCGGGATTTGAGATCGGTTTATGTTTTTTGATATGGCAGTCTTAAGTTAAATTTCGAAATGCAATCAATTTTGTTCTCCGCCTCAATCTAAATATCTTTCTAAAATTGATGCAAAAATGCCGCCCTTTATCTAAATTAACGGGGTATGGGACGCAATTTACGATTAAACATTAATATTATCTGCCTGCTCCTGTTTCTCACAATCGGAGTTCAAGCCGTTAATGCTCAAGACAGCTTCCCAAACCCTGTAGAAATAATCAATCTGGGTATTTTAGGCGAGTCCGATATCCGTCAATGTATTGATCATGCACCAACATTTCACTGGTCATATACGGATTCTACGGAAAATATGCTGGTTGATATGATTATTGCCCAGATGACAAACAGCGGCGACTCCACAATCTGGCGCTCCAACCCCCAGCCTTATAGCAACAACCGTTTTCAATATATCTGTTTTGGTGCTCTCACCAACGGAAATTCTTACTCTTTTTCTATCCGCGCCTTTCACCCTGAATATAAATGGTCCTCCTGGGGAAGTATTTATTTTACAATGAATACCCCCCCGGAAACACCAAAAATAACGCTTGAGAAACCACCTGTTTTCGAAAATGAGATTATGTCGTTTCCTATTACTTCTGCCGGTGATCTCCAGGTTCCGTCATCCGAACTCGTATACAATTTTCAAATCACCGAAGATCTACAGGCAGACAGTATAATATTTGATACATTGGTAACCGGCTTGTCCGGGAATAATCTGTTAGTCACTAAAACCTTGTCGGACAATTCTCGTTTTTTCGCCCGGATACGTTCCGGAGACGGGGTCGAGTATTCACCCTGGAGCCAAGCGGTGGAATTTTATGTGAATAGAATTAATGACTCTCCCGGTCGCTTCGATCTGCTCTACCCGGTTTCGGGCGACACATTAAACGAAATCCCGGTCCTGTCCTGGAATCCGGCGGTCGATCCGGACGATTCGCTCGGCAAGGGTATCAAAGAATACATCGTTAAGTATTCAATTGACCCCGATTTTAACTATCGGGTTACTATAGAGCGAACCCCGTCCTTTCAAACTCAACTCTTACCGCAAAATATTGAAAATCACCGCAGCTATTTCTGGAAAATCATAGCGGTCGACAAGGGTGGGTTAAGCCAAACCAGCAACCAGGTCGGCACGTTTACATTAGACACCGGCAACCAGCCGCCCTTGGTTCCGGTCGTTTTTGCGCCGCTAAACGGGCAAATTATGACCCCCGAAAGTCAGATAATCTGGCAATTCGAAAACGACCGAGATGCTGCCGACCGGCTTTCTTTTGACCTAATTATCCTCGATCATACCAGCAAAGAACCGCTATTTGTTGATCACATTTCCGATTCTTTACTTGAATTGTGCCGTTTTAGACTATTGATGGATATCAATTTAAGTTATAACAATATCGTTCGTTACTCGCTTCGGCGGATAGACTTAAGTCGATTGGCAGATGGCCGTTTTTATGATGTTCAGATAAGCATCTACGATAATTGGGGGGGTAAGGTGTCGTCCGCCCGGACAGACGCCTTTTTTAAATATGATGATAACATTAATACCCCTCCGCAAGAGCCCGTTTCCGGATTTTTCCCGGATTCTAGTGTAATTAAAACCCCAAAACCTCTGTTCCGCTGGAATCCGGGCTACGACCCCGACGTTTCCGACCAGATCCGCTACAGCATTCAGATAAGTCTTGATTCAACATTCAACGCTTCAAAATATATTGTTCTGGAATGTCCTTATAATCAAACCGGCGTCAGATTAAAAACAAGGCTTCTTGAAAACAAACAATATTTTTGGCGGGTCCGCTCAATTGACCTGGAAGAGAGTAGGTCGGACTGGTCGCGAACCAATAGCTTCTGGGTAAATCAATATAATGAACCACCCGCGGGACCAATAAATCATATTTCACCTAAAGATCTGGTGGAAATTTCTCCCAATGACGGGTTCTGGTGGCAAAACTGCAATGACCCCGATCCGGGCGATTCGGTCTCCTATTTAATTGAAATTAATGAATCCTTAAAATTTTACCCGCCGGCAATCAGACATCTAATTCCCCCGGGACAATCGGCAATCCGGCTTGATACTTTAATGTTACCATCTGAAAACTTATCCGGCGTCTCATTACAATCCATTCCCGGTAAAAACCGCCTGAAAGACAATGAGATGTACTATTGGCGGATTTTAGCCGTAGACCGGTCCGGGTTAACCTGTCCGCCGCCTAAAACCCCGCAGCGGTTTATTTACAACGAGCAAAACGATCCTCCAAATCTCATTACAAGTGGTTTTTCGCCTTCAAAGGGAGAGATCATAAAAACACAAACCCCTTTAATTCGCTGGGAGCCGGCCGGCGATCCCGATTTTTCCGACCTGCAGCAAAGCATATCTTATGAATTAGAAATATCCCAAAGCGTACTGTTTTCAGAAGATCAAACCCACCTAATCCCGGTTAATGCGGGGGAATCCTTCTGGCAGATTACGAAGTCGCTTTCTGAAAACACAAAATGGTTTTACCGGGTCAGAGCCATTGATCCCCATGGCGCTCATTCGCCCTGGTCGCCGATTATTTCTTTTATAACCAATCAATTCCCCGAACCGCCATGTGTCGTTAAAACCGGGTTTCTGCCAAAAGATTCCGTTATTGTCGATACCCCCACCCCCTTAATCAGTTGGATAGCGGCTGACGATCCGGATCCCGATCAGACCGCAAGAGACCTCTATTATATCATTCGCTATTTTATTACTAATAAAAAGCCGCTAAAATATTATTACAGTAACACTGAACGCGGCGTGCCGAGCCTCCAATTGCCGAATTTACAAGAAGATAAATATTATGGCTATCAGGTTGCCGCCGTGGATCCCGACGGGAATAAATCTGATTGGTCAAATGTGAACTTTTTCGGTGTCAATGCTATTGACAATCCCCCCCAATCTTTTCAACTATTATCACCCTGGTTTTACCAGGATTCCGTCGAGACCGATGCGTCTTTTAGCTGGAGCGCTGCGGCGGACAAAGATCTGAACAGTGTAATAAAATATAGCCTGTTTTATGGCACAGATAGCCTTTTTCATACAAACACAAACGAAATCTTAATCCAAAATTCCATCAACGATACGATAACTTTTTCTCCTCTCGGAATCCTCGAACGTCAAACAAAATATTTCTGGAAAGTGGTGGCGGTTGACAATGGCGGACATGAAACCTGGGGATCCAACAGTAACCAAACGCCCTTTGTGTTTACCACGGTTGGGTACAGAAAATTTTACGATAGCGCTTTGATGCCCGAGCGCTGTATCCTTCACCAGAATTACCCCAATCCTTTTAACCTGACGACAACCATTCGGTATGAAGTATCTGAGTTTGGTCCGGTTGAAATAGTTATTTTTAACGTCTTGGGAAAGCGGGTAAAATCCCTTGCTTCGGGCAATCACTCACCGGGAGTTTATGAGGTCCATTGGGACGGTACGGATTCAAATGGTTCACCGGTCCCCGGCGGAATGTATCTGTGCCGTATGAGGGCTAGCGACTTTATATTCCGCAAAAAAGTTTTATTGATGAAATAGTTTTTACTACCCGTTACTTTCCCGAATTTGTTTCAGATAGCTTATATACGCAGTCGGCAAAGCCCAATATTGAGCCTGCTCAATCAAAAAATCCATTATGGATTTATTTAGGGATGGCTCTTTGCCAACATCGGTTAGATATAAAAACGCTTCTGCGGTGCGCCCGTCTAAAAAATTAACAATTAACGTCTTTTTTTCGTATGCGCCCAGCATCTCCTCTTCTTTTTGATCCAGCAAATGAATGTCTTTCAGCGATAAACACCAAACCACACCCCAGACCGAACCGCTATTGTCCGGAACAACCGTTATCTGACCCTCTGAGTTGAAAGTAATCCGGTAGCCCTTTAGCTCCGCGACTCCCTCAAAAGTCACACCGGGACAAATGTTCCGAACAACATTTTCATTCATATTATCGGCATAGGCAAAATACAGCCGGGTGTTCGTCATGCCCCTCTCCAAAAAAATTAATCCCCTTTTCAAAATCGCACCGTAAAAATATTAACAATAAACACCCAAATGCAAGATTATTGTCACATAATATTTTTTAGCGTGATTTATGAAAATCTCAGAATTCTATTCTCGAACCAAAACCAAAATCGAATCGTGGTGGCGCTTCTTGCCAGACAGTCACCGGTTCCCAATTTTTTTCGGAAGCAGCGAACAATTTATGCACTTGCCCCCTAAAAAATCCGGTTATTTAATAAATTCGAGACGCGCTACAAAGTGGCGTAGAGGCGATTCCCCTTTTTCGGTAATACGCATACCATGCAAAGTTTTTCTAGCCGCATAGAGTTCGCCTAATGAATCGGCGACATAGTCCAGGTGTCCTCCGGTATACACTCGCCGCGGCAGCGCCAGGCGCACCAGGTCCATATCGGGATAATTTACTTCTCCGGTTTTGGGGTCTTTATGAGCAAACATATAGCTCCCGATTTCAACGGCTCGAATCCCGGAGTGAAGATACAGGTTGACCACCAGAGACTGTCCGGGAAACTCACGTTGAGGAATGTGATCGAGGAATTTCCGCGCATTCACATAAACCGCATGACCGCCGATTGGTTTCAAACAGGGAACCCCTTTTTCGGCCAATAAATCGCCCAAATATTTTGCCTGACCGATACGGTATGCCAGATAATCTTCTTTTTGTACTTCAATTAATCCCCGGGCAATCGCCTCGAGATCGCGTCCCGCCAGACCGCCGTATGTCAGGAATCCCTCAATCAGAATGAGTTTTTCCTTGATCTGTTCTGCCAGTCGCTCGTCGTTAACGGCAATAAACCCGCCGATATTGACTAGCGCATCCTTTTTGGCGCTCATCGTACACCCGTCGACATAACTAAACATCTCCCGAACAATATCCGGAATTGCCTTATTCTCATAACCCTTTTCTCTGGTTTTAATAAAATAGGCGTTCTCCGCAAACCGGCAGGCGTCAAAAAACAGCGGTATTCCGTGCCGGTCACATACGGCTCTCGCCTGGCGGATATTTTCCATGGATACCGGTTGACCGCCACCGGAATTGTTAGTAATTGTGATCATCGTCAGGGGAATTTTATTCTTCCCGTATTTCTGAATGGTATCTTCAAGTTTATCAATATTAAGATTACCTTTGAAGGGGTGCAGAAGATCGGGATCTTTGCCCTCATCTATCACCAGATCAAGCGGTATGCCCCCATTAGCTAATATATTCGCCCGGGTAGTGTCAAAGTGGTTGTTGTTAGGCACGACCATGTTCTTTTCCAAAACAGTGGAAAAGAGGAGATTTTCAGCTACACGCCCCTGGTGAGTTGGAATTACATGTTTCAATCCCGTAATCCGGCGGATTGTCTCTTCAAAGTGAAACCAGTTTCGACAATGAGCATAGGACTCATCGCCCAATTGCATCCCAGCCCACTGATTATCACTCATGGCACCGGTGCCACTGTCGGTCAATAGATCGATGTATACTTTTTCCGATGGAATATTAAATACATTATAGCCGGCGGCTTTTATTATTTGTTCGCGCTCCTCGCGGGTGGTCTTTGTGATAGGCTCTACAACCTTAATTCGAAAAGGTTCTGGTATATATTTAGGCATTTTATCTCCTCCTGCCGGGTGGTTTTATAGTTTAACAAATTAACAAGGTGATATAGCAGAAAGAGTTTTTAACTCGGCGCTCGGCGCAGGCGCACGAAATAATATTTGTCTGTTGTGGAAATACCACGGTAGTGCAGCATGACGTTTTATACTTTACTTTGAGGACTTATCTTTGATACTTTTTTTCAGCTTATCAATTGTTTTTTCGGCGGCTTTTTCGCTCTCTTTAAAAACCTTTTCCTTGTTTTTTATTAAATCCCGAATAATTTGGGGCTGCTTCTGGGCTTCAC
>DPVY01000085.1:0-27466 GCA_003527965.1 Fidelibacterota bacterium | reverse complement strand
ATGGGCTTCACTATATGAGAGCCCCGCCGCAACAAGTAGAACTACAAAAGAGATAATCGCCCACTTTATTAATTTTCTCAAAACCATAAACAGAAACAACACCAACACAACAACCAGGGCTAACGCCAAAACCGGGTTTGCCGAAAGATAATCAATCCAATTTTCCATATCTTACCCCCTTAATGGATGTTTATAAATTTCCCAACAATTCCCGAACCCACTTTCTCTCTGCCTGCAATAGGGAGAGAGGGCGAGTCAACAGGGCTCTGTCCAGCGCCCCGTTACTCTTGAAATGCGTAAGTTCATGAATCTTTACCTGGATTAACCGGCCCAATTCAGAATCGTATAGTGATAGCGCTTCTTTTAATTCCTCTTTGCTGAGATAAGCCCCAAAACTTATTCCGGTTTCAAATAGGGAGGGTTCCCGCTGAGGCAGGGAGAGGGCTTTTTTCAGATCTTCAATTAAGAGTTGTTTCCCTTTGTAAGTTACCGAATAGATTCTGCGTCCCGGCAGGCTTTCCTGCGGTTTATACCGGCTTTCCAGCAAGCCGTTTTTCTCCATTTTTTTTAGCGTGGAATAAATCGTTGAAAAACCAATGTTTAGCCGCTCTCTTATTCCTTTTTCCTGAATAATTTTTTCCACGTAATAGGCGTGACAGGGCTTTTCTTGAACTATTCCTAATATTGTAAGTTCC
Organism: Fidelibacterota bacterium; assembly: GCA_003527965.1. Classification (GTDB taxonomy): domain Bacteria; phylum Fidelibacterota; class UBA2242; order UBA2242; family UBA2242; genus DPVY01. The sequence continues at coordinate 26,771 of DPVY01000085.1, read as the reverse complement.
AACTGAGTCATAAATCACTTCCTAAGTATGGGTTACTTGTTTAGCATTTCAAGGCACCTTGATTTTAAGTAATTGCCGCCGTAAATGCAAAGCATGAAATCTGTTTTATTAATAAATCTTGTTGGGGAATATCGGATTAGAGCCACAGCTGACGATCCAGACTGCGGTACTGGATGGCTTCAGCCAGATGTTCGGGTTGAATATTTTCGCAGGCAGTCAAATCGGCGATTGTACGGGACACCTTTAATATTCTATCGTAGGCTCGGGCGCTCAATCCCAGCCTGTTAATGGCATTTTGCAGTAAGGTTTCGCCAACCGTGTCAATTCTGCAAAACCGCCGAATCAATTTCGTTTCCATGTGAGCATTGGCATAGATACCGTCAAAATCTTTAAATCGCAACAATTGAATTTCACGAGCTTTTTGGACGCGTTCACGAATGTTTACCGATGGTTCGCCCAACGCTTTGGAAGACAATTCAGAAACTTTAACGGCGGGAACTTCAATGTGAATGTCGATCCGGTCCAATAACGGGCCCGATATTCTCGACATATATTTCTGGATCGAAGCAGCAGAACAGGAACATTCATTGTTCGGATCGGTACTGTATCCGCATGGGCACGGATTCATTGCCCCGGCAAGAATGAAATTGGCGGGATACGACAGTGACAATTGGGCTCGGCTGATAGTTACATAGCCATTTTCCATGGGTTGGCGTAATACTTCAAGAACATTTTTTTTGAACTCCGGTAATTCATCGAGAAACAGAACGCCGTGGTGGCTGAGGCTAACCTCGCCGGGGCGCGGAATTTTACCGCCGCCAACAAGGGCCGCATCGGAAATAGTGTGGTGTGGTGACCGAAACGGACGAATTGCTATTATTCCATCACCCGGTGGCACCAATCCGGCCACCGAATGAATTTTTGTGGTTTCCAGCGCCTCCTCCAGGGTCAGATTGGGCAAAATCGATGGCAGGCGCTTAGCCAGCATGGTTTTCCCCGATCCCGGAGGGCCGATCATAATAATATTGTGAGCGCCGGCCGCGGCAACCTCAAGCGCCCGTTTCGCATTTTCCTGCCCTTTCACATCGGCATAATCCTGTTCATATTTGCGCCGCTCCTCAAAAAGCTCGTTGACGTTGACCTCGATCCGGGCTGGTGTATGGTTTCCATTGAGAAAGTTCATTGCCTCTTGCAGGGATTTAACTCCAATAATTGACAGTCCGCCCGATATAGCGGCTTCCCTGGCGTTCTCTGTCGGCAGGATGAGCCCTTTTATCCCCGAATTGCGAACAGAAACCGATATGGGTAAGGCTCCTCTTATGCCTCTTAATGTGCCATCAAGCGACAGCTCTCCAAGAATAATATAGTCACCTAACAATTTCCGCGAAACAATTTGAGACGCACTTAAAATACCAATGGCAATTGGGAGATCAAAGGCACTGCCCTCTTTTCGAATATCCGCTGGCGCAAGGTTGATCACAACTTTATTGCTGGGAATAAAGTATCCGGCATTCTTAATAGCCGACGAGACCCTCTCTTTACTCTCCCTGACCGCGCCTTCCGGCAAGCCGACTGTAATAAAACGCGGTACTTCCGCTCGACTCAAATTACATTCAACATTTACCACATAGGCGTCAATACCCAAAACCGCCGCGCTTTTCACCAGTGAAAACTTTGACATATATTATCCTCTTCCGTTTACGAGGTACAAGATGAATATATCAGTTTCTGACTTTTATTTCAATTAATAAAAATAAAAGGTGAAATAATGACCGGTTGGCAAACTACCCGTTCCCGAACTGGGATTTCATCTGTTGAATCTCTTTTTCAATCAGACCGCAAACATTATCACGGTGAGTTTTTGCTGCCAGCTTAATGGCATTGGTAATCGCTTTGGCCTTTGAGCGCCCGTGGGCTTTGATAACAATTTCCCGGAATCCAAGCAGGGGCGCACCGCCGTATTCGGAATAGTCGGTCAGCTGTTTCATTTGACGAATACCACCGGACAGGGCGATCAAACCAAGACGCCACAGGAAACGATGTTTGAACGCATATCGTCCCAGGTGATTGGCGATTTCAGCAATCCCCTCCATTGTTTTCATAACGATGTTGCCCACATAACCTTCGGTTACAACAACGTCAGCCAGACCTTTCATCACGTCATTGCCTTCGATGTTTCCAATAAAATTAAGGTTGGGAATACTCTCTAAAATAGAGAAAGTCCCCGAAAGCATAGCGCCCCCCTTGTAGGGTTCCTTGCCAATATTTAACAGGGCCACGGTTGGATTTTCGATACCCTTGACATCCGAAGCATAAATCTTTCCCATTAGGGCAAATTGAACCATCTCTTCTTTGCTACAGTGAATATTGGCGCCAACATCCAATAATAAAGCAAAATTGTCCGCCCGTTTCTGAATATTGCGGGTAGGATAAACCGTGGCTATCGCCGTTTTCCTGACGCCCTTTATCCGCGGAATATATTTAACCGCAGATAAAACATATGCCCCGGTATTTCCAGCCGAAATCATTCCATGAGCTTTACCCCGACCGCACAATTTTGCCGCCATAACCAAAGACGATTTCGGGTTTTTCCGGACCGCTTCGCTGGGAGTATCTTTCATGGTAACTATCTGATCAGTATGTAAAATCTCAATTCGATCTTGACGATAATCTGTTTTCTCTAAAACCGCCTTAATTTTCGCTTCGTCTCCAACAAGAATAATATTAGTGGGTGATTCCAAAGATGCAACCGCAGCACCCATCACAATTTCATCGGGCGCATAATCGCCACCCATTGCATCTACTGCAATAATTGTGTCTGTTTTGTCGTGATTAATTGTATTCATATTTAAATTTACATCTTTTTTTATCTAAAAAAAACTTTTGGGTTTAGCGCCATCAGGTTTCTTCTAAAACGTTCATATTTCAGGCGCTTTAACGAGCTATTATTAAATAAGCAGTCGAATTCTTCTGCTGTTAATTTTAACCATTCGTCTCGACTTCTATCAAGCCTGGAAATTCGATCTAAATATCGAATTTCTCTGGTTTTGGAAGACCATTTCTTGTTCCAGGGGCATACTTCCTGGCAAATATCGCAACCATAAAGCCAGTTATTTAACAATTTTGCTTCCCGGTCGGAAAAAGCGCCTTTCTTTTCGATAGTCAGGTAAGAAATACATTTTCGCGAATCAACCGCTCCCGGTTTAATTATCGCTCCTGTTGGACAGGCATCCAAACATTTTGTGCAATTACCGCAACGGTTTTTAACCACCGGGCTCGATTCCAGAGCTATATTCAGGATCAGAATACCCAGAAAACAAAAGGAGCCAACGTTGTTTACAATAAAGTTTGAGTTTTTTCCTATCCAGCCCAGCCCGGCTTGCTCTGCAAAAGCCTTCTCCAATATAGGGCCGGTATCCACATATATTTTGCCCATCATGTTCCGATCAACCTTTATCAGAGAGTTTAAAATATTTTGAAGCTTCTCGGTTACGATCTTATGATAATCAACCCCAAACGCATATTTCGAAAAACAGAGCGATTTTTCAGAAAAATGAGTTTCACTATAATAGCTGTCGGCGACTACCAACACCGACCTTGCCCAGGGAAAATGCGCTTGTAAGTCACTTCGTATTCCCGGACTTCGCTCCATCCAGCTCATATCGGCATGATATCCGGATTCAAGCCACTCACCCAGTCGATTAGTATAGATATCGGCAACTATTGGTTTTGAAATTCCCGCGGCAACAAATCCTTCACGGCGAACAAAATCCTGAATTTGGTCAAATGAAATCATGATTAAATATACAAAATCCGGGATAAAAACTTCTCCTAAAATATTCCGTTTGTAAAGAGTCACCTTTAAAGGTTATATTATGATGACACAAAGGGAGTGTTAGTGAAAAAAGCAAACGATCTGTTCCGTGGTGAAACACAAAAAGATAAAGAAAAATCGGAACCCGGTAAAACAACCAGAAAAAAGAGGGTTCTTTTTATCTGCACCGGGAATTCCGTTCGGAGCCAGATGGCCGAAGCACTCTTAAGGGCTCACGGCGGTGATAAATTTGAGGTCTTCAGCGCCGGAATAACACCAGCCGGTGTTCACCGTCTCACCAAACAGGTAATGAGCGAAGTTGGCATTTCCATGGAAGGTCACTATTCCCAATATGTTGGCGAATATGCTGAGACCTCGTTTGATTATGTTATTCCACTCTGTGAAGTTGCCGCACTTAGTTGCCCTAACTTCCCCGGAGATTATAAAACAATCAACTGGTTTATTGATGATCCAATTCGTGTTTTTGGCGACGAAGAGCGCAAGCTTATGGCGTTTCGGATTACCCGTAATATAATCGAAAAAAAAGTTCTCGAATTTATCGAAAAAAACAGTAAGTAAAAAAAGCCTCGCAGATCGGGGCTTTTTTACAAATGTTCAATAATACTAATTCCGCAATTTCCACAACTTCCCAAAGTGATCTTCCAGCGCCCGGCCTAAATTCTCATCCCGTGCCGTTGTGATATCCGATTCATTGTTTAGCACTATATATGGCACCCGGTGCTCTTTAATCATAATGTATTCCGGATCACTGCCTTTGAAAATCTCCCAATCAACCTCCCCGTAAAGGTGTTTTAATTTATTATCCGGCAGGCCGTGTTCCAGAATACTGTCCGGGCGGGTCGGGTTGTACCTTTTTCTGTTTTTGCGGAGCGATTCTTCAAAAGAAACTTCAATATAAAATATTGCCGCTTTTTTAAGAATTTCATCGGACAAATGTTTGTAAGCTTCGACATACCCGCCATGCTCAGAGCCCCTTGAAAACTCCACCAGGGTCGTGTGTTTTTCATGATAGCTGTCATCCCGGAGTTTTTTACCGTAATCCATAGAGATTCTTTCGATCAAAAGGTGCCACAGATATTCGTATAAAAAGTAGCCCTCCTTGTCGCTATGGATACGTGGCCTGTTCATAATCTTTTCCAGGATCGCATCTTCTTCAAACCAGGTCCAGAGCATGGGAAAATCGTCGATTTCGTCCAGGTCGCCAATATGAAACCGCCGGATGCGTTCGTCAACCGGTGTTTTTTTCAAATAGTCAATAACTTCCGACTTCCCTGAAGCCGGACGTCCGTTTAAGATGATAATGTCAAAAATATCTTTACTCATAATTAATCTTTCTATAATATTTTACCGTTTTCAATCTTTAATTCCACTATTCTCTTTTTCTCGGCACACGCAATAAACCCGACAGCTATTAAAATAAACATCAGCGATATCCAGTCGATAATTTGCGGAAACTTGCCGCCAAAGAAAACTGCAAAGAGCAACGTAGAGGTCGTTCCTGCAATCAGGGACGTTAGCCGGTTCACCAACCCGGCAAATGTAGCCGTCCTTCCCCTGAACATAAAAATAAACACCGAAAAGAAGGCTACGATTCCGAATGCCGTGCCAAAGATCATCGCCCAATACCAAAGACCTTGTACGGGATGAAAAACGGCGTTCGCAAAGGGCGTTATTCGTTCCCCCGACCAGCCAGTTGTCTTCACAACGATTAGCAATACAACGGCAACAAGGTAAATGGTAACAGTCGAAGTAATTTGCTCAATGGCAAAAAATCCTTTGTTACTGTTTTTTCTATACTCTTTCGGACGTGTGTTTTTATAATAGTTCATGATATAAATCCGAATCGCATAGGCGCAAATATAGGAAACGAAGATGATCACCACCGGCAGAGATGTAAAAGGATTTGCCTTGCCCCCGGAAGAACCGCTAAAAACCTTAGTGCTTACCGCCAAAAGCGCAAAAAGAACCGCCACATTTTCTTCCCAATACACTTTCTTTTTCAGAATTCCCCGCCTTATCTGAATGGCGTCAACGATTCTCCCGATAATTATTACAGCCCCCCGCATAATTACCATCGCCACCATAACGGAAATACCGCGAAAAGAATACAATAACGTTGTAGTCGGCACCACCACCGCCGTACAAAGCCCCGATGGAATGATATAAAGAAATTCCGAAGGAAACTTCAATCTTCCCAGCTGAATAAGCTTAATGGAATCCATTTTATACCATTTCAGAAACAAAACAACCGTTGTGGCCAGCAGTGTACTGCTCGCCGTACTATACACAAGATATTCCATACTGTGCATCCCCGGAAATCCCGGATCCATTGACGTAAAATATTTAACACTCAGGCCTGTAATTATATAGAACCCCAAATACCCGAGGCTCAGCTGAATCAGGCGCCCGGTGCTGCCCTCGTCTTTTCTCCACATAGTAAATCCTTGCTAAATCATTAATACAACAATACAACAATAAATGTTAAAGGAAAACCATCAAAAATGCAACCTGTTAATTAATGCCGAAGGAAGCACATCTACCTATACTCCCACCACATCACACCGAAAAACCCGAAAAAATCATGCTTTTATTTTAACATTTTTAAATATAATTTAGCCACCATGGAAAAAATAGAAATCTCAATCGATCAAAAACCGACCCTGTTAGTTGAAAAAGGCCTAACAATCCGCGAAATATTAAAAAAATATGCCCGGAATATACCCTACCTGGAATATCAGGCTATAAAAAACAACGTCTTCGCCTCCTTAAATGAAACCGTTAATGAAAACACCACTATCGGAACATTTCAAAAATTTTACTCCTCATCTCGCCGCGCCTATGAAAATACCGCTATATTAATTTTACAGTACTCCATAGAAAAAACATTGCCCCATAGAAAACTATTCGTTCTCCACAGCATGGGCGACGGTGTATACTGTGAGCTAGATAATCATAAAGAATTAAGCGATAGCCTTCTTGAAAAAATCAAAAACGGTTTTGCTGAAACGGTGAAGGAGGATATATCTATAAATCCCGTGCTTGTTTCTCGCGGAGAGGCTCAATCTTATTTAAAAAACAACGCCCGCCCGGACACCGCCGAGCTGATCAAATATTGTTCTTTGAATTATGTTATGCTGTATGCTATTAAAGAAAAACGATTCTGGGCCCCCTGTCCACCGGCGCCATCGACGGGTCTGATAAAAACTTATATGATAATAAAATATAAGAACGGGTTCGTCCTGCGAAGTCCGGTAGAAAACGATCCCGACCACATCCAACCCTTTTATAAACAGGAGCGCCTATACGACATCTTCAGCGAAGCCGAACATTGGGGAAATATTCTTAATCTGACAAATATCAGCCAGCTAAACGACCTCATAAGCAACCAGAATATTTCTGAAATGATAAAAATATCCGAAGCGCTACACGAGAAAAAAATTGCTGCAATTGCCGACAGTATCGATCAATCCCATGAGGAAAAAAGACTCGTCTTTGTGGCTGGACCGTCATCCTCCGGAAAAACAACTTTTATGAAGCGCCTATATATACAGCTGCGGGTGCTCGGACATAAAGTTATCAGCCTGTCTCTTGATAACTATTTCAAGGACCGGGCGGAAATAAAACAGGAGCAGGGTAAAAATGTTAATTTTGAAGTATTAACCGCTATTGATTTAAAGCTGCTCAATGCTCAGCTAAATGACCTGCTTGCCGGTAAGAAAGTTATACCGCCGGTCTATGATTTTATTCAGGGAAAGAAGGTCCCCGGGAATACACCTATTACTGCCGACAAGAATACCTTATTCATAATCGAGGGGATTCATGGGATTAATCCTGAATTGACACAGGAAATTGACGATAGATATAAATTCAAAATCTATATAAGTGCTCTGACGCATCTCAATTTTGATGATATAAACAGAATTCCGACTCATGACACGCGTCTAATTCGACGAATCGTCCGGGATTCAAAATTCCGTGGTTATTCCGCCGCCCAGACGATCAATATGTGGAAAAAGGTTGTCGAAGGAGAAAAGAAATATATTTTTAAATACCAGGGTGAGGCGGATATTATGTTTAATTCATCATTGGCCTATGAAATGGGCGTTTTGAAACATCCGGCCGAGCTGGCTCTTAAAGCTGTCGAGGGAAAAGATCCGAGTTACCCGGAATCCGAGCGCCTCCTTCACTTCTTGGCTTTCTTTCTCCCCATTGACGATAAAGAGGTCCCGCCGACGTCAATTATTAGAGAGTTTATCGGCGAAAGTTCTTTTAAATACGATTAAAAGGGAATTTCTTCATCTCCCTTGTCGGCTGCTTTATTATTAACAACCGCATTTTTGTCTTTTCCAACAAAACCACCAAGGATTGTTACCTGATCTACCTGAATATCGGTTTTACTTCTCTTCTGCCCTTCCTTATCTTCCCATTTTCGGGTTTGCAGTCGGCCTTCGACATAAACCAGTTGACCCTTTTTTAACCACTCTTTGGCAAATTCCGCCTGTGTTCTCCACATTACCAGGTTGTGCCATTCCGTTTTTTCGGTGCGCTCGCCGTCTTTGGTTTTATAGAATTCCGTTGTAGCAAGAGACACATCGGCAACAGCATCTCCGCTTGGTGTGTAGCGCACCTCGGGATCCTTTCCCAAATGACCAACCAATATAACCTTGTTAATACTTCCTTTTGGCATTGACATAACAACCTCTCCTTCTAAAAAGTTATTTCCTAATACCGTATTTTAACAAAATACCGGCTTTCGGAATATTTTACAAATAAAATTTTTATTTGTCAAATAATTTTTTTACTAAATAATATTTTGAATCTTATTTTTAAAAATGTCAATCTGGTTTGCAAATCTCTCGTCCTTACCAACCCTTTCCTCAACAGACCTACAGGCGTGCACTACGGTTGAATGATCCCGCCCCCCAAAATATAATCCAATTGTTTTTAAAGAAAGGTCAGTGTGTTCTCTTGCTAAAAACATGGCTATCATGCGAGCCTCGGCAATCTCCTTGGTCCGGGATTTGCCAACCAGAGAATCCAAGTTAATGGAATACTCCGTGCTTACTATTTTTTGAATATCCTCTATCGAAAACTTTGTCTTTTTCTCAATTCCGCCCATTTCCCTCAATGCCTTGCGCGCTAAATTAATATCAATATCAACCTGCATCAGAGATGAGTATGCCAAAAGACGGATAAGAAACCCCTCTAGTTCACGAATATTCTTTTTAACGTTTTGAGCGATGAATTCTATTACATCATAAGAAACATCGAGACCTTCCGAAGCTGCTTTCTGATTCAGAATTGCAATGCGCGTTTCAAGGTCCGGGGGCTGAATGTCAACGGTTAAACTGGACTGAAAACGAGACAGTAATCGTTCTTGTAAACCACGCAATTCCAAGGGCGGTCGATCCGTAGTCAAAACAATTTGTCTGCGGTGCTGGTATAAATTATTAAAAATGTGGAAAAATTGTTCCTGGGTTTGTTCCTTGTTTTGGAAAAACTGGATGTCGTCCAACAGAAGCATGTCGACACTACGATAATATCTTGAGAACTCCGTGGTTTTATTTTTCTGAATAGCGGCAATAAAGTCAAGGGTGAATGTATCGCTGGAAACATATACTATTTTCCGGGCATATCCTTTTAGCAGAGCGTGATTTCCAATGGCCTGTAAAAGGTGGGTTTTCCCCAAACCGGTGCCACCATAAATAACCAAGGGGTTAAACGATGTTTTGCCGGGCGCATTTGCCACGGCAATTGACGCAGCTTTTGCAAATTGGTTGCCGGCCCCCTCGACAAAATTTTCAAATACATAATGTTCATTTATGCGCGTTCCTCTCTCGAGCATGCCCGTCCGGGCGCCCTCCAACGGAGAAATTTTCCCCAGTACGGGAACAGACAGAGGGATGGGCGTGGTTTCATTTTCTTCGGCCTGGTCGTTAAGCAATACCGTATATTGAACGGTCAGCCCATTTCCGGTAACCTCTCGTAAAGAGGCGTGAATCGTCTCTTTATAATGACTATCTAACCAATCATAAAAGAATTTATTGGGCACTTGAAGAAAAAGCGCTTTTTCGTTTAAAGATATTGCCCTTATCGGTTGAAACCAGGTGCTGTAGGTTTGCGGCGGAACCCGCGTCTTGATCAAACCCAAGCACCTATCCCAGATATGCTGACATTCGCCCGAAGAATACATAGATATTGCTTTAATTATCCATTAGTTATTAACACAAACTCACAAATTTCGCCACCCACCTTCACTCATCCCCCTAAAAACACGCCGCTCCCGACGAGACAACCGCCAAACCAACAATTCCATCCACCACCATTGAAGCCAAAAGCGCCCTGGCGATCGGCAGTTATTAACAATATATCAACAGCAGGCTTGCCGCTTACCATATAAAGTAAATATCCTCAAAGAAATGTCAAGGAAAAGGTTGAGGTTTTTTTATTCTGGGCAAAAAAAAATTTTAGATCCTCCAAAAAAGCACAAGATTACACAGAAAACAGACTGTAAAAAACACAAAGAATAATTGTTTATCTTTAAATATATTTTAAATTACAAAGCTTTTAAAAAATGATTGATAAAATAAATAGTATAAAGGGAACATATGAAACGGACATATCAACCGAGCAACCGAAAAAGAAAAAACAAACACGGATTTAGAGAGAGAATGAGTTCAAATGGTGGCAAAAAAGTTCTCGCCGGCAGGCGCGCAAAAGGAAGAAAGGTACTTTCCGCCTAAACTTTCTAAAAGCGAAATAATTTTAAACAAAAATACACTACTTGCCATTTTAAATAACAATCAAAAAATTCGGGACAGATACGACACCTTATCTTTTACCGCGATTCCCCAAGACAGATGGGAATATGCCATAAGAATCAGAAAGTGTGTCGGCAATGCCTGTAAAAGAAACCGCATCAAGCGGATTATTCGGGAAGCATATCGAAATGCAAAGCCGATAATCGACCAACCTCATGCCGTTCTGTTTTTTATAAACTCAAAACCCGGGCAAATTGAGTACAATCGACTAAAAGCCCTTCTTATTCAAAGGCTTTCTAACAATGTCTAATATCACCAATAAAATCGTTATCCTGCTTTTAAGGCTATATCAGGTCATTCTTTCGCCGATATTACCATCTTCCTGCCGCTTTTATCCCTCATGCTCTCACTATAGTATTGCAGCTTATAAACATTTTGGTTTTTTAAAGGCTTCTTTTTTAACCATAAAACGTGTAGGAAAATGTCATCCTTTTCACCCCGGGGGCTTCGATCCCCTGCCAACCCGCAAGGAACATCACCATGGATAAAAGATCTATTCTGGCATTCGTTCTAATATTTATCATTATATTGGCGATGCCATCCTATTTTAAGTTAATAAACCCAACCCCAACAACCGAACCCGATGTCACCGGGACGTCCGAAACAATTGAATCGCCGGCTGAAAGTTCCGGGTCTGCCGATATACACACACCGGTAAAGGAATTCAAGCAAAAGTTTACCTCGGTTGACGAACAAGCCACCGTCTTCACAATAGAAACCGACCTATATATAGCCAAAATATCTTCCATGGGCGGCGGCACTATCAAAAGTTTTATTCTTAAACATTATAACATGTTTCGTGAAAACGACACAACTCTTGTTGAGTTAATAAACAGTGAATCCGGGTCTCCGTTGATTATAAAATTCATTTCCATCAATGGTGATTCGGTAGAATTAAACAACAACTTCAAAGTCAGCGCCATTATCGCAAAGCATATCGAAAACAACAATATTTTACTTTCCGGTGAAGAGTCTGCGGTATTAACATTTACACTGGACAATGTTGATAATACAAATTCTATTTATAAATCTCTTACTTTTTATGGTGACCGGTACACTCTCGACATTGAAAGCGACCTTCGCAACCTTCAAAGAGAGATGGCAACCAATAATTATGATCTTGTGTGGAACGGCGGGCTCGCATACACCGAGCCGAACATTTCCGATGAAATGCGCTATTCTAAGGCTTATGCCCTTAGCGGAGGAGAAACCGAAACTTTTGACGTTAAAGCAAATAAAAGCGGACACACTAATTTCACCGGTCTAACTTCATGGACAGCTATTCGGACAAAATATTTTGCGGCGGCATTTATTCCGGAAAGCGAGTGTCTTGCCTACGGTTTGTCTGGCAGCTCCATTCCAATTTCTGAGAAAAACTACTATAAAAAATTCTCAATGAGTGTATCCTTGCCGGTTGAGTCAGTTAATCGGACATCGTTATTTGTCGGTCCTTTGGATTATACCACAATTAAGAATCTCGGTGCTGATTTGGAAAACATCATGAGTCTCGGAAAAATATTGCGCCCCATAAGCAAGTTTATCTTATGGTCTTTCATTCATTTAAGAACGATTATTCCCAATTATGGCTGGGTACTCATTGTCTTTTCCTTCCTTTTAAAAATAGTTCTTTACCCCCTGACCAACAAATCCATGCAATCTATGAAAGAGATGCAAAAACTGGCGCCCAAAATAGAAGAATTAAAGGTCAAATTTAAGAACGATCCTCAGAAAATGAGCGCCGCGCAAATGAAACTCTACAAGGAGCACGGTGTAAATCCAATGGGTGGCTGTCTGCCTCTTTTACTACAGATGCCCATATTGATTGCTTTATTCACCGTTTTCAGAACCACTATCGAACTGCGGCACGCACCCTTTATCTGGTGGATCACGGATCTTTCGGCTCCGGACACCATTTTCACACTCCCCTTTGCCATTCCCATATACGGACAATATGTAAATGTTCTACCTGTAATTATGGCTCTCTCAACGATTTTACAGCAAAAAATGAGCGGGTCGGCCAGTTCATCGAATCCACAGCAAAAAATGATGATGTATATGATGCCGATTATGTTTTTCTTTATGTTCAACCAGTTTCCATCGGGGCTGAATCTTTATTATACTCTTTTCAATCTCCTGACTGTTATTCAACAAAAATACATTCCAACTAAGTCAAAGCCCCGGAAAAAGAAATCTTCATCCCTCGATATATTTCGCCAAATCCAGTCAAAATCAAAACGCAAATAACTCATGAAAAATGGCCACAGAAAACAATTCTACTATCGTTGCGCTATCAACTCCGGGCGGTTATAGCGGCATTGCCGTAGTTCGACTTTCTGGAAACGGGTCTCTGTCTATCGTCAAAGACCTGTTTAAATCCAAACAAGAAATAGAGCCGCGCGTTGCTACTTTCGGCAAACTTTACGACCGTACGGGATATATCGACACCGCAATTGTTACTTTTTATCAGGCACCGAACTCATATACCGGTGAGGATCTTGTTGAGATCAGCCTGCACGGTAATCCTTTTTTGTGTGACCTGCTGATCGGTGCCTGTGTTGCCCGGGGCGCTCGGGGTGCTAAACCGGGAGAATTTACCCGCCGCGCTTTTTTAAATGGCAAAATTGATTTAAGCCAGGCCGAGGGCATTGCCGATATTATCTATTCATCTTCCCGTTCGGCTCAAAAGGCCTCCGCAAAACTGCTTGAGGGCCAAACGGGCGGTGTAATCGCCGGCTTAAAATCAACCCTGATTAACATTATCACCCTGCTTGAGCTCGAATTGGATTTCCTCGAAGAGGAGATCAGTTTTACACCAAAAGATAAAATAATAAATCAAATCGAGAACCTTAACGCTGAAATACAGAGCCTTATTTCTTCATATCGTTTCGGGAAAATGGTTCGCGAGGGCGTGCTGTGCCCTATCATCGGCCCACCCAATTCCGGAAAGTCCAGCCTGTTCAACGCCTTTCTACAGGAAGAGCGTGTAATTGTTTCTCCTGTGCCGGGCACAACCCGTGATTTTATAGAAGAGTCTGTCGGCGTGAACGGTTATCAGTTTCGCCTGGTTGACACCGCCGGTATCCGTGATACCATCGATGCCGTTGAAAGCATCGGTGTGGCAAAATCACAGGATCTTTTGAATCTGGGAGATCTTGTTCTGTATGTTTTAGATTCTTCGGATGCGCTTACAACAGTCCCTCCGCCTCTCAACAAACAGGATAAAGACAAAACAATCTTTATCCTCAACAAATCAGACATCGCCGATGAAGCGAATCTGGAACGGTTAAAAAAACAATTGTCCGGACGCCGCTACTTTATTTCTTCTGCGAAGTACCACATTGGCGTGCATGAAATTGCCGCCGGTATGGTAAAATATATTGAGACCTTTCGCAAACAGGATGAGCCTGTTTTTATCACCCGTCTTCGCCACCACGAAGCTCTTAAAAGGGCCTCGTCTTGTTTAAGAACCGCAATCCAAAGTGCAAAAACAGGAAACCCCTCAGAAATCATAGTCATTGATCTGAGAGAAGCCCTCGAACAGCTTGATATTATTCTAGGGAAAACAACCAACGACGACATTTTAAATAACATTTTCAGTAATTTCTGTGTCGGTAAATAATGGGTTTCACGTGAAACACACTTTTGAAAACATTGTAATCGGCGGCGGTCACAGCGGAGTCGAAGCCTCTCTGGCGTCCGCCAGAATGGGCATACCAACTCTTTTAATAACAATGGAAAAAAGTGCGATCGCCCGCATGTCGTGTAATCCGGCAATTGGCGGTCTTGCAAAAGGTCATCTTGTGGCAGAAATCGACGCCCTTGGCGGCGAAATGGCTAAGGTTATCGACCGCACCGGAATTCAATTTAAAATACTTAATCGCTCCAAAGGACGCGCCGTGTGGTCTCCTCGGGCACAGGCAGATAAGATTCAATATTCCCTTGAATTTCAGAGCCGCCTCGCCGATCAGGACAACCTCACGGTTTTAGAAGATGTGGTTTTTCGCATTATAACCGAAAATCATCATGTCGTTGGCGTCGAAACAACCCGCCACGGATCAATTTCATGTAAAACCGTTATAGTTACCGCCGGAACATTTTTAAATGGGCTGATTCATATCGGCATGAAACACTTTCCCGGCGGTCGTCTCGGTGAAAATAGCGCCCGCGGCTTAACGGAATCACTCGAGAACATCGGCATCAAATCCGGACGCCTGAAAACCGGCACACCCCCGCGAATCAGGGCCGACTCGATCAATTATAACGACGTAACACCACAATATGGCGATTCTGATCCAATTCCTTTTTCTTTTCAAACAGTGAATTTTTCTCCTAAAAACATACCCTGCCACATAACCCACACGTCAGCGACAACTCATAAAATCTTAAGAAGCGGATTTAATCAATCGCCCCTTTTCTCCGGAAAAATAAGGGGTGTAGGTCCTCGTTATTGCCCAAGCATCGAGGATAAAATCGTGCGCTTTAAAGACCGGGATTCACATCAGATATTCCTTGAACCGGAGTGGGAAAATGCTAACCAAATCTACGTAAATGGTTTTTCTACCAGCCTGCCGTTAGAAACCCAGCTTAAGGCCCTTCGTTCTATCCCCGGTCTCGAAAAGGTTGAGATTTTAAAGCCCGGATACGCTATCGAATATGATTATTTCCCCTCTTATCAGCTCAAACGAACACTCGAATCAAAACTTATTGGGGGTCTTTTTCTAGCTGGCCAGGTAAACGGCACTTCCGGATACGAAGAGGCCGCCGCTCTTGGTCTTATGGCCGGCATAAACGCTTCTCTTATGATTAATAAAGAACGGCCTTTCTTTCTCGATAGATCGGAGGCCTATATCGGTGTTTTAATTGACGACCTGATCACCAAAAGCCCCACCGAACCATATCGCATGTTCACATCAAGCGCCGAGTACCGCCTGTTATTACGATTTGACAATGCCGACCAGCGCCTTTCTCAAAAGGGATATGATCTGGGTTTGGTTGACAAAAACATTTATTTATCCGCCCGGGATAAGCGCAAGATTATCAAAGATTCAATTCAATATCTGCAATCTACTGTTATCGCCCCGAACAACATAAATCCAATTCTGTCCACGTGCAACGAAAGCCCTGTCTCGTCTGGAGTCACACTATATAAGGCTCTTTGCCGCCCTGGCGTTCATATTGAGCGCCTTTTACCCCTTTTCCCAAAAGCACTGCTTAATCGAATTTGCCGTTATAAGGGACTCGATGAACAAATCGCGATAGATGTTAAATACGCCGGCTATGTCCGGCGACAAGAGCTTCAGATTCAACAATTAAAGAAACAGGAGTCCTTGAAAATACCGGGTGATTTGGTTTTTGCTAACATAAAATCCATCACAAAAGAAGCCCGGGAGAAGCTGGGTCAAATACGCCCAGAGACCATGGGTCAAGCCGCCCGAATTCCCGGTGTCTCTCCTTCCGACATAACCGCCCTTATGATCTTACTGAAGAGATAGGTTGTTTCACGTGAAACATTTACAACATTCCACAGAAAACATTATAAAAATATTTTCCTCTTATGAACCGTTTGTCCGGTCGTTAAATCACATTAATTCTCAAAATACGCCCCTGTCTGTTAGCGGTCTCTCAACTCCGTCTTCAATATCTCTGTATGTCTCCGCTCTTTTAAAAAACACCTTTTACCCTTTGTTGGTTTTATTTGATGATATTGGACGGGCAGAAGTTTTTCGCGATGACCTGGAGACCTTTCTTGCAACCGATCAGATCGCTTTTTTCCCGGCACCTTCTCCTGGTGACAATATCGCCGGGTGCGCCAATGCCCACCTGGTTGACTCTGCTTTGTCGAAAATAATCTCCGGCTTCCACGGCATCGCCATAACTTCTTACGGTGGTCTCAATCTAAATGTGCCCACCCCCACCAGTTTTCGCAATAACATTATCTCCCTCAAGTCGGGCTCTATATATGACCGGGATAAACTTATCAGTAAGCTGCGCCTTTTTGATTTTAATCGCGAATATTCGGTTGAATTTCCCCGCGAATATTCTGTCCGCGGCGACATTGTCGATGTTTTTTCCGCCGGACAACAACGCCCGGTGCGGATCGAGTTTTATGATAATCTTATCCAATCAATCCGTTTCTTTGACATTGAAACTCAACGCACAATAAAAATATTGGATTCTGTTGATATTTATCCACCATCATCACTAACGGATAATTCGACGTCAGATTTGCTTTCATATTTCCCTGAAAATACAATCGTCCTGCTTCCCGGCTACGACACCCACCAGGATTCAATCAAAGAAAGAATTAAAACCCATCCTGTTATTGCTTCAAATAAGATTATCTGTTTAAACGATCTGGAGTTTTCAGATATTGCTTTTAATATTCAACCCGCAGCGCCTTCTCTAAAAGATTTGGCTTCTTTTGAAAAACAGGTTGTTTCTTTAAACATAAACAATTTAAATCCGTCTGTTTTTCTTTTTTGTGTAAATCCCGGTCAACAAGAGCGCTTGTCTTTACGTTTTCAAAATAATAATTTGACCCTTCTTGGAGCCCCCCTTTCAAATAGTTTTGAAATACCGGATATCAATCTATTTATCTATTCAGAATTAGAAATTTTAAATAAAAAAAGAGCCCCCCGTCCCTTTCATTTCCTTCCCCGGGACGTTCAACACACCCACTTTAACCCAAATGAAATCGACTTTAATGATCTTTTAGTACATCTGGATTATGGAATTGGGAAATATTTGGGTTTGAAAAAAATAAGCGCTTTTGGCTCTGAGAGAGAGTGTCTGGTCATTGAATATCACGGTGGAGACAGAGTCTTTGTCCCTTTAGAGAAAATGAATGTTGTTCATAAATATCGCGCGTCCGGTGATTCTGTCCCCCGCTTAAATAGACTCGGCACTGGAGAGTGGGACCGGATAAAACTTAGAACCCGCCGTTCAATCGAAGATGTTTCCAAAGAGATCATTGCTCTTTATTCGGCCCGCCTGTTTTCTCCCGGATTTGCTTTTTCAGAAGATAATGATCTTCAGGTTTCCATGGAGTCTGAGTTTATATTTGAAGAAACCCCCGACCAAATCAAAGCTATTATCGATATTAAACGCGACATGGAAAGTTCGCAACCCATGGATCGTCTGTTGTGTGGTGACGTTGGTTTTGGAAAAACAGAGGTGGCGATTCGCGCCGCTTTTAAGGCTGTCAACGATTCAAAGCAGGTCGCTGTCCTGGCCCCAACGACCATCCTGGCCGATCAACATTTTATATCTTTCAGCGACAGACTAAATAAATATCCGGTTAAGATTGCACTTCTTTCCAGGTTTGTTAAACCCTTCGAACAAAAAAGGGTTCTTGCGGGGATTACCAATAAAACAATCGATATAGTTATCGGAACACACCGCCTTTTATCTAAAGACATAAATTTTTCCGATCTTGGTTTACTAATTATAGACGAAGAACACCGGTTCGGTGTAAAAGATAAAGACAAAATTAAAAAATTTCGTTCAAATGTAGGCATTTTATCCCTCTCGGCAACGCCAATTCCGCGCTCGCTACACTTTTCACTAATTGGTGCAAGAGATTTTTCAATTATCAACACACCTCCAAAAGAGCGGTTACCGGTTTTCACCGAAACAATATCCTTTGACAAAAACATTATCTCAAATGCCGTTTATCGTGAAATTTCCCGCGGCGGCCAGATCTTCTTTGTACACAATGAGATTAAAACAATTGCGTCTATTACATCAATGCTTGAAAATATGTTTCCGGACCTCACCATCCGATGTGTACACGGACAGATGTCTGAATCCACTCTGGAACCAATCATGCTTGATTTTATAAAGAACCGGATCCATATTCTTGTTACAACCGCTATTATTGAATCGGGAATTGATATTCCCAATGCAAATACAATTTTTATCAACAATGCTCAAAATTTTGGCCTTTCTCAACTATATCAGCTCCGTGGTCGGGTCGGGCGCCATAATCGCAAGGC
Source organism: Fidelibacterota bacterium (assembly GCA_003527965.1). Taxonomy (GTDB): domain Bacteria; phylum Fidelibacterota; class UBA2242; order UBA2242; family UBA2242; genus DPVY01. The sequence continues at coordinate 8,121 of DPVY01000085.1, read as the reverse complement.
ATACGCCTACCTGATTGTATCAAAACCGACGCGCTTATCGCAGCAAGCCATTAAACGGCTTCAGACCATTCAGCGGCACACCTCTTTGGGCTCCGGCTATTCAATCGCCCTCGAAGATCTTGAAATTCGCGGTTCCGGAAATGTTTTTGGCTTAGAGCAAAGCGGCAATCTGCACGCCATTGGATATGATCTTTTTCTCAAAATATTACAAAACTCCATAAATAAAATTAAAAATCGGACACCCGCGACACAAGATCAAACGGTGCCACCGACCGAAGAACCGATTATTACCTTTCCCTTTCCGGCGTTTTTTCCCGAATCCTACATGTCCTCGGAATCGTTACGTTTACACTATTATAAAAAATTGGGTGCCGTGACAACAAATAAAGACATCCAACAAATTCGATCGGAGGTGATTGATATATTCGGTCGATTGCCGGAAGAGGGTGAACATCTTTTTGATATGACGATTATCAAATACTATTGCATCAAGACTGGAATTGAAAAAATTATTTTTGGTAAAAACCGTTGCGGTCTGTTTTTCAGCAATAACCACCCCGTTGAAAACACCTTTGTGCTTCTGACAACATTAAAAGAAACAGCTGCTTCCATCAATCTTTCATTCAAATTTATCCCAAGTAAAGAGCTTCACTTTGTCCTTTTTTATTCTGAAAATAACCGCGTTGCCACGATAAAACAGTTCTTGTATCTCCTCGAAGCTGAACTTAATTTATAATGTTTAAATTTGGTGTCTATATATGGTTAAACTAAAATATTCTCTGCTTTTCATTTTTATCTTTGTTTTCTCCTGTGAAAAGATCGAACAACAAAACTTTCTGAAGATTAACAGAAGTTGGATTGGCTTAGATGATTTTTATGATTTTATTCCTCAACACCGCTTTAAACCCCTCTCTTTTGAAGAAAAACAGACAAAAATAAACGCTTTTATCGATAGCCGTTTAATGATACATGACGCTATTAAAAACAACTATCACAAGGACCCTGATTTCGTAAAGAAGATGAAATATCATCGCGCCGAACTTCTCTATAATACTTTTTTTGACCGCATTATTTTGGATACAATAATTACTCACAATCGCTTGTTGGTTCAGTTTACGCGGTTGAGCCCGGGTTTGCAGGATTACTATACCTTTGATGAATACCGGCCCGAATTAAAAAATCAACTTTTGAAAATTTACCAAAAAGAAATTCAACGGGCATATGAACACTATATTGAAAACCTGTTTAAAGATTTAGATTTCAATCTTTTTGATTCTACAATTATTGATTTATCTCAAGAATATGCAAAATTATACCGGGACAACACCTCAGATCCGTTTGCGATTCTTAGAGAAATTGACTATAAGCCGGCTATTTATTCCATCAACGGCAATTTCTGTTTTGTGCGCGATGTTCTCAAAATAACGGCTGATTATCCATATAATATTCCCAATAATCTCTTCCACGCCCCAACATTAAAATCGACGATTGAAACGATCGTTCTTAATAATATCATCATTAATAATTCCTTAAAATTAAACATCCAAAAAGATCCAGAGTTTAAACAAAAATACAACAATCGTCGCAACGCATTGCTTTACGACACTTATAAAAAAAGAGAATTATTAGAAAAAATATCTGTTTCGGATGACAGCCTTAGACAATTTTATGAGAACAACAAACTTTCCTTATACATGACCAGCCCCAGGTATGAAGTCCAGGAAATATTTATTAAAGATAAAACAAAAGCAGAGAGAATTTTAGAACAATCAAAAAACACTTCTGATTTTATTTCACTTTCAAATAAAACAACTGAACGCTTCCAAAGTCGTCCCAACAAGGGCTATTTGGGGTTTATTACTACCGAACAATACGCCGGTATTGGAAAAAAAGCAAAAGACACGCCGGCGGGATCTGTATTTTCAGAAATTATTCCTTCCGGCAAAGGGTATTCAATTATAAAAGTTTTAAGTGTAAAAGAGCCCGAGCCGCTTTCATTTGACGAAATAATATCTCGCATAAGTGCCGATTATAAACAAAACCAGTATAAAAGGATCGAAGCGGAACTTATTAATACATTAAGACATAAATATTCGTATGAAATTAACTTAAACTTACTGGAAAATAACAATGGGGGTATTTAATACGTGAAAAAATATATAATTGTTTTTATCCTTTTTTCTTTTTTAGGTTGTGGCAATGAACAGAAGCCTCTCGATTATATTGCCCGCGTTAACGATACCTATTTGACAAAAGAAGATTTAGCAAAAATGCTTCCCAATATTGACAATTCTAAATTTACCGATGTAGAACAGCTCAAATCTATCATTTCGTCCTGGGTTAAAAATGAAATTCTTTATCAAAATGCTAAAAAATACCATTTTGACAAAAATGAATCAATATCATATAAGGTTAATAATTATAAGAAATCTTTGATTGTTGATTCTTATATACAATTTTTATTGCAATCAAATGTAACCGTTAGCGATACTGAAATTCGTGATTATTACATTAATAACCGCAAAAGTTTTATGCGCAATACCGATGAGGCAAAAGTTACCCATGTGGTATTAGCTGATTTTGAAGAAGCAAATAAAATAAAATATATTCTGTTGTCTCGTAATGCCAGAGAAATTGACAAACTTTTCTCAAAATACATTTTTGAAACAAAAACTGTTCGCAAGGGTGAATCCTTGAAGGAAATTGACAAAAATATCTTTGAATCGCGACCACGAAATATTATTGGTCCAATTCCTTCAGATTACGGATATCATGTCATTGAGGTGCTGTCACGCTTTAAAAAAGGATCTGTCCGCCAAATAGACGATGTCCGGGATGAGATATTACAAAGAATTACTCAAACGAAAATTCAGTTTTATCACAACAATTTACTGGACAGTCTCTTACTGTCCACCAACTTTGATATTAAACAAGAAAACATAACAGATTGGAAAACAACATTATGATTAAGCGGTTACAATTACTTATTCTCTTTTTCTCAATTTTTTGTTTTTCTCAGGAACCGGTTGATGGAATTGCCGCTATTGTGGGAGAAAATATAATTTTAAAGAGCGATGTCGATCAATTTGCCAGGTTAACAGCTTCTCAAATGGGCATAAACCCCACGAAGGATATGGATTCTTATAATAAGCTGTTAAAACAATCCTTAAATGCTTTGATTGATGAAAATGTTTTATTAGAACAGGCCAAAATAGAAACAATAGAAGTAAAAGACCGAGATGTTGATAATATGTTAAATCAGCAGATTGAAAACATGATCTTTCAGGCCGGTTCGAAGGAAAACGCCGAAAAGATTTTGGGAAATACAATCTCTAAGACAAAAAGAGATTACCGTCCAATGATAAAAAACAGATTAATTACTGAAAAACTTAGAAATGAAAAATTCAGCAAAATACATATTACCCGCAGAGAAGTCGATGATTTTTATAAAACATTTAAAGATAGTATCCCGGAAATTCCACCAACTCTCGATTTTAGTCAGATTTTCTTTAAAATAAAACCCGGTTTCAGAGAAGAAAATGCTGCAAAACATAAAGCCGATTCTTTACATAATGTTCTAATAAACGGCGGGGATTTCAGCGAATTGGCTCAAAAATATTCCGACGATATAGCTAGCGCTAAATACGGCGGCGACCTGGGCTTTATTGCCAGGGGCGGTTTTATTAAGGAATTTGAAGAGGTCGCGTTTTCCCTTGATAAAAATGAAATTAGTAACGTTGTAAAAACAGAATTTGGGTACCATATTATCCAATTACTGGACAGAAAGGGTGAAAATATAAACGTCCGTCATGTTTTAATCAAACCGGTTGTTTCTGAAAACAATATAAAATCTATTAAACAATTAGCAGATTCTGTTTATGAAAACCTGATAACCAATAAGATATCTTTTGATTCTGCGGCGGTTTTATACAGTGACGATCCTGATGTAAAAGTAAATAAAGGTAGAATTCAGCGAATATCTAAAAGCCAGATACAACAACAGGAATTTTTAGCTGTTTTAGATACAATTAAAATTGGTAATATAAGTTTTGTTTTTAAAACAGAACTCGGTTATCATATTTTAAAATTGAATGGTCTTTATGATGACTCCTGGACAACAATAGAACAATGGGCGTTAGAATATAAAAAATCAAATTTATATGAAGAATGGATTAGCCAATTGCGCTCTGAATTTAATATCGAACTCAAAGTAAGTTATTAATTTGTTATTCAATTGTTGAAAACTTCTTTGATTTTTGTTGATAATATGGCTTTTATAAAAAACAGCTAAATAAGAAGTAAATATCAACATATTATTAACAGATTTTATTAATAACTTTTATTAAATCTCTCTTACAAAACAGATTACTTATTAACATATTCAAAGGTATATAAATATAAATATTCTTTTATTCTCTAATACAAATAATTAATACTTATTATCTCTGTTAAAATGTCTTGTATAAATACCTATATTTTGGTAAAATTAATTGTTGAACTTTTATATTTAAAGGAGTAAAAAAATGCAACTGTCAATTGATAAAAACAACCTCCTTACGCATATTCAAAAAATCTCGAAAGTTTCTCCGGTTCGCTCGGTAACTCCTATTTTAAACAGTATTTTATTTGAACTGAATGGCAATAGTCTCACCCTAAGATCGTCTGATATAGAAATTACGATGAACACGACACTGGAAATAAGCGGAACAGAAGACGGTTCCGTGGCAATACCGGCCCGCATTATTTTAGAGATAGTCAACGAATCTGAAGAAGGTGAAATTAAAATATTGGCAGACGAAGAGGGACGTGTTACTCTGAAATCGGGAAAAGGTGTTTTTGAGATAATGGGGCGCCCCGGAGTAGAATTTCCGGCTGTTCCAAACATTTCAAACTTCAACAATGTTGAATTAGAAAACTCGATTTTGAAAAGGATGATCCAAAAAACATTAGTTGCCGTCAGTAGAGATGAGTTAAAACCAGCCTTGATGGGAGTGTTATTTCAGTTTAAACCTAATGAAATCAGAGCCGTTTCGACCGATGGACACCGTCTTGTTTGTATTGTCAGAAAAAATTTTATAAATAAGGATTTTGAAGGTGAAGTTATTATACCCACAAAATTTCTAAATTTATTATTAGGATATCTTGATGGTGAAGGAAAAACATTACTATCGATTAGTGAGAATCATGTAAAAGTTGAATTAAATTCAACGATAATCTACACCCGTATTATTGATGAACGTTTTCCGGATTATGAAAGTGTTATTCCCTGGGATAATGATAAAATAGTTGTTACAAATGTAAATAGTTTTCTTGCTGCCCTAAGACGTGTTGGTATTTTTTCAAATAAGACAACTCATCAGGTTTCTTTATCAATAAGTAATGAAATATCGAAAATAGCAACCATAAATCAGGAATCAGGATCTTCGGCTGAGGAAGATATCGAAATTGAATATACTGGTGACAAACTGGTTTTAGGATATAATAGTGAATATTTTAAAGAAATATTAAGGAATATTGAGACCGAAAAAGTTTTTTTTAAATTAAACACCGAAATAACCGCAGGTCTTGTTTTACCTGAAAAGCAGGAAGAAAATGAGGAGATGACGATGCTCCTTATGCCAATAAGATTAAATGAATAGTTTTGTTTATCTTTAACAATATTATATATTTAATTATATAAAAAAAGTAACTTTATTAATGAAATTAAAGACCTTAAAACTAATTAATTTTAGAAACTATAATGAAGGTTTCTTTGAATTTAGTGATAACTTGAATATAATTTTTGGGGATAATGGAACCGGTAAAACAACTCTATTGGAAGCCATTCACTTTCTGTCGCTTACCAAGAGTTTCAGGACAAACAACGACATTAATATTGTAAAAAAAAAACAAGACTATTTTCAGATTTTCGGAAGTTTTTTAAATTCTAAGGATAAGAAAATTTTTGTTAACTTGAATTATTCAAAAAATGAAGGAAAAAGGATTTTTATTAACAAGGTGGATTTAAAAAGGAAAACCGATATCGTTGGTCGCTTGCCGGTGGTTATCTTTTCCCCGGGGAGTCAAAAAATAACTGATGGTGGTCCCCAGGTTCGACGAAATTTTATTGATAGAATATTATCTCAGATTAATTCGGATTATTTTCAGGCATTAATCGAATATAAAAAACGGATATATCAAAGAAACTTAATTTTAAATAAGTATCGGGTCCAACGCCAAAACAAATATGACGATTACATTAACACTATTGATGAAATGTTGGTTGGTTTTGGGGCGGTAATACAGAAGGGCAGATTTGAATTTATTGAAAAGTTTAACAACTTGTTTTGTAATATATACAAAAAATTAGTTCATTATGACGAATCGGTGTCCTTGCAAATTATGCCAAACATTCAAGCCGATTCTAATGATTTTGAACAAAAATTTAAGGATAAACTGCAATCCAGGTTTGAAAATGATCTGATTTTAGGACGAACCGGAGCCGGACCGCACCGGGATAATATTTTATTATTGTTTGGTAATAATGACATAAGAATTGTTGGTTCTCTGGGCGAACATAAGATGTTGTTGATTGCTTTAAAAATAGCAGAGGGAATATTTATTGAGCAAAACCTGAAAGAACCGGTAATTTTTCTTTTGGACGACCTTTTTGCCTTGCTTGATGTGACCCACTATGTAAATATTATCAATGAAATTGGAAAACACAAACAAACAATTATTACAACAACCGACCTTGATGTTATTAAAAACAAAGGTTTTGATCTGGATAAATTTAATGTAAAAACATACAAATTACCGACTGGGGTATCATAATGGCTATTCCAATCAGCAAAGCAATTGAAAAAATGTTAAGGAAAATGAATATTGAAACAACCGTCCGGCAGTGGGAGGTTGTTGCTTTGTGGGATGATATTGTTGGTGAAAATATTGCGAAACACACCCGGGCTGACAAAATTTCTTTTGGTAAATTATATGTTTCAGTCGACACTCCGGTCTGGCGAAACGAACTGATGTTCCAAAAAAATGATTTATTAAAAAAAGTAAACAGTCGTTTATATAAAACAAAAATTAAGGAGATAGTGTTACGGTAGGGAAAATTAAGTTTGCGGAATCGGCAGAATATGGCGCCGACAAAATTACTGTCCTAAAGGGACTGGAGGCGGTCAGAAAAAGACCGGCGATGTATATCGGGGATACCGGCAAAAGAGGCCTGCACCATCTTGTCTTTGAAGTTGTTGACAACTCAATCGACGAAGCCCTGGCCGGGTTTTGTGACAAGATTGTGGTGACTATTCATAAAGATAATTCGATTAGTGTTCTTGATAATGGTCGTGGAATACCGGTAGATATTCACAAGGAAGAAAAAAAGCCGGCCCTTGAGGTCGTCATGACAATTCTACATGCGGGCGGAAAATTCGACAAGGGTTCATATAAAGTTTCCGGAGGATTACACGGTGTTGGTGTTTCCGTAGTAAACGCTCTTTCGGAGTGGTTAACGGCAGAAGTCTATCGGGACAATAAAATATACACCCAGTCCTATAAGAGGGGTATCGCCGCAACGAAAGTCACCGAAAAAGGAAGAACCCGGAAACGAGGCACACTAATACGTTTTTTTGCCGATGAAGAAATATTTAAAACAATCCAATGGGAGTATGAGATTCTCGAACACCGTATGCGGGAACTGGCGTTTTTAAATAAAAATCTTGAAGTCATATTAAAGGATGAGCGTGATAATAACGAACAAAGGTTTTTTTATAAAGGCGGGGTGGCTGAATTTGTAAAATATTTAGACGAATCGCGACCGTCGGTTATTGGAAAACCAATCTATTTTGAAAAAGAAATAGAAGGCGTACCAATGGAGGTGGCGTTACAGTACAACATCTCCTATTCCGACAATATTTTTACTTTTGTTAATAATATAAATACCGTCGAGGGCGGCTCCCACCTGGTGGGCTTTAAAACAGCCGTCACTCGCACGCTGAATAACTACGCCCAGAAAAACAAACTTTTCAAGAAAGATAATTTTACACTTTCCGGTGAAGATGTCAGAGAGGGATTGACGGCGGTGCTCAGCATAAAAGTCGCCGAACCGCAATTTGAAGGTCAGACCAAGACCAAGCT
>DPVY01000055.1 GCA_003527965.1 Fidelibacterota bacterium | reverse complement strand
CAATTACTTTTAAATGCGGTGAAATATTGGGTCCGCCCGCCGAAAGTGAATACGCCGTCGAGCCGGTCGGTGTCGACACGATTAATCCGTCGGAACGATATGTATTAAGATAATCGTCATCAACATAGGTGCGTACCTTAATCATCGTTAAAACAAGCCCCTTATCGATGACAAAATCATTGAATGCAAAGTATGTTTCAGCATGGTCAGGGTAGGTTATCACGGCACTGAGGACGCTTCTTTGTTCGATACTATAATCACCTTCAAGAAATGCCGACAGCCGTTCCCGGTAATTTTCCATTGAAACATCCGCCAGAAATCCCAGTCCGCCAAGGTGAATGCCCAAAACCGGTTTTCCGGTATTTGCCATCAGTCGGGACGCGCCTAAAAATGTACCGTCGCCTCCGATACTGAACAAGGCGTCAACCTTTTCCGGTATTTCTTCAGAAGGCAGAAATTCAATTGATTTTGAGAATTTCCCCGAATAACCGCCGGCTGATTCCGGCATGATAACATGCTGATTATTATTAATCAGAAATTCAACAATTTTCTGCAAAGCTTCGCAAAGAGTTTCATATTCAGGATGCAGATGAAATCCTATTTTCATTATATTCCCTGCTCTTGCAGATCCTCTTCAATATATGCGCCACCCTCCTTTGCCACAAGAACTTTTACTCTTTTCTCAAGAGCTTCAAGCTGTTTCTGGCACTCCCCGGATAATTTCATGGCCTCTTCGAACAGTCCGATGGAATTCTCAAGTTCAACTTCTCCGGATTCAAGACTGGTCAGGATTTCTTCCAATCTTTTGAAAGACTTTTCTAATGAAAAATTCTTTTTCGGCATTGTACGCTCCGTTATTTTTTATTTTTTTTCAACAACGGCATCAAACCGTCCATCGGATACTTCGACCTCAATGCGATGCCCTTTATCAACTTTTCTAACCGATTGTACGATTTTCCTGTCAGGCAGGGAGTACACTATCGCATAACCACGGTTCAATACGTCTTTCGGATTTAATGCTTTCAAGGCGCCGCGATAAGTATCCAACCGGAGTTTCGCTCGCTGAACCTGCTGACCAACGGCATAAATCAGGCGGTTATCCAGTTCATCGAGACGTTGATATTTCTGACGGATAAGTTCAACGGGATTACTAAGATTGATTCGTATTTGAAGATGATCAAATTGCTGCCGCTTTTGAGCCTGAAATCCAAGGATTTGCTGATAAATTCTATCAACAAGAGTTGATACTGTATTAAGGATCATTGTACTTTCCGGAATTGTCATTTCAGCCGCAGCGGAAGGCGTTGGCGCTCTAAAGTCTGCCACAAAATCCGCCAGTGTGAAATCCACTTCATGACCAACTGCACTTACGACCGGTAAATCCGAAGCCGCGACAGCCCGGACTAGCTTTTCTTCATTGAATGCCCATAAATCTTCAATAGCTCCTCCGCCCCGTCCAATGATAATAAAATCCACATTTTTTAGCCGGTTAAAGGTTTCGACACCTTCAATAATCGTATCGGCAGCTTTGTCACCCTGGACCTGAGCGGGAAAGATAACCATCTCAACAGCAGGATTACGGCGTTTGCTGACCTGTAAAACATCCCGGATTGCGGCGCCCGTAAAGCTGGTAACCACTCCAACTCGTTTAGGATAGGCCGGAATCGGTTTCTTCAATTCCGGGGCAAATAATCCTTCGCTGCTCAATTTGCTTTTTAACGCTTCAAAGGCTAAATAAAGGCTGCCCGGACCAGCCGCCCGGATCTCCTTGACATTGATCTGATATTGAGACTGTGCGGCATAAGTTATTACATCTCCGCGAACAGTGACATTCATGCCGTTTGTCAGATGGAAAGGAATCCTTCCGGCTACATTGCGCCAAATAACACAATTGATCAGAGCCGTATCGTCCTTCAGAGAGAAATAGACATGTCCCGCCCGGCTGGCAGAATAATTGGAGATTTCACCCTCCACCCAAACCGGCGGGATGAATTGCTCAATCACCCGCTTTATTTCACGGGAGATTTCAGAAACACTGTAAATTTTTTCTTCCATAGAAAAAGAGTGGTGACGACAATGCCGCCCTCACCACTCCCTAAAATCTGTATAGATTAATTATCTGATTTTCTTTTTGTGACGATCTCTTCTGAGACGTTTTTTGCGTTTGTGTGTTGCGATTTTTCTCTTTTTTCTTTTTTTCCCACAGGGCATGTTAAGATTCTCCTTTGTCGTATCTTATTGTGATTTATTGACGTTATATTCGAGATTAATACTCTCTTTTAATATCTTCGATGGTTTAAAAACCGGTACAATTCTTTCGGGCAATTGGATTTCGGCTCCCGTGCCGGGATTCCGTGCTTTTTTCGGTTTCCTTAATTTTAAGCTGAAACTTCCAAAACCACGCAATTCTATCCGTTTGCCCCGCTGCAACGAATCCATAACCGTTGCTATAAAACCGTTTATGACCGCTTCCGTGTCAACTTTTGTCAAACCCGTAGCATTGGATACAGCATCAACAATATCAGCCTTTGTCACGGTGTTACCTCCTTATCTCCATTGATAATTCAGAGAAGGAATGGGTGCTAAAATAGAAATAACTTCTTCAATATCCATAAATAGCATATCAAATAACGTCATTTTTTGTCTTTGCGAAAATACTAACTTCGGTCGTTCCTGAATTCCCACCATTTCCGCGATCAACAGTACCGCGTCTTCAAAAGTACCTAACGTATCAACCAGGCCTATCTCCTTAGCCTGCGAACCTGTAAATATACGTCCATCAGCAATATTTAACAATTCCTTTTTATGAATGCCCCTCTCCCGGGCTACATCACTCACAAATTGATCATACATATCCAGCACAACACTTTCCAATTGTCTCTCATCTTCAGGAGTAACCTGCCTATAAGGAGAACCGGTATCTTTGTACCGCCCACTTTTGACAGTTTTTACCTCAATCCCAATCTTATCCAGCAAATCAACAGCCACCGGGAAATCGACAATGACACCGATACTGCCGACAATGCTGCCCGGATTTGCCATAATCTTATTCGCCCCCAGGGCGGCATAATATCCTCCTGAAGCGCCAACTGAAGCAATTGAGGCAACAACGGGAATTCCGGATTCGCGAATACGCCTGATCTCCCGGTAAATTTCCTGAAATGCCGCCGCGCCGCCGCCCGGCGAATCGATACGGATAATCATACCCTTGATACCGGATATTTGCCGGTATTTATTCAATTGCCCGGCGACCTTTTCGGCTGACATAATTACGCCTTTTATATCGATAACGGCAATATTTCCACCAGACCGGCGTGCTTTAGAACGTTCTGACCAGTGAATATTTGAAAAGAGTGCCAATATAATAATCGCAAGGAAAACAAAAATAATAACAGTGATTAGTCGGTCGGATTTTCGCAATCTTAATTAACTTCCCATTGATTTATAGATAACCAGCTTCTGACCCGGATAGATAAATTTTTTACCGTATAAATTATTCCAGGCGCGAACATTACTCATGCCGACACGATAGGCATCGGCAATCTCACTAAGTGTTTCACCCTTTTTTACGACATGAATTACTTTAGTCTTACCGGATGGAGTTGTCGAATATTTGTCTGATTGGTGTTTTTGAGCAGAAATTTTCAATTTTTGTCCGGGATAGATAAATTTCTTCCCATATAGATTATTTATTGAGCGAATTTTGCTAATGCTTGTTCCATAGGACTCGGCGATTTCGCTAAGTGTTTCGCCCTTTTTCACTTTATGTGTTACAAGATTTTTATCGGTTGTAATTGTTGGACTCGCATAGTACCGACTCGTGGGAATTTTCAACACCTGTCCAACTCTAAGCTGATTCTTATTCCGGATATTATTGGCTGCAATCAGAGCTGAAATGCTGGTCCCGTATTTTCTGGCAATATAAGATAAAGTCTGCCCTCTTCGAACAGTATGAGTTGTCCATTGCGGTTTTTTATCGGCAGCCGGAATATCGCTTAATTTTTTCGATAAACCATCTCCTTTTCCGACCGGTACCCGTAAAGTATATTCGCCACTTTCCGGCGGAGTTATCCAGCGTCGTAATTCGGGATTATACTGTTTCAGAACAGTCGCAGAAACGCCGCTAAATCTGGCTATATCTTCAAATTCATAGCTGCGATCGACAATTACTTCATCCCATTTCCAGGTATCCGCCGGATTATTTTCGAAACCATATTTTTCAGGGTCAAGCGCAATAGTAATACCAGCCATCAAGGTAGGCACATAGTTGCGGGTCTGTTTCGGCAGGGAGCGTAATTTCCAGTAATCACGGGTTCCCTCTCTTCGGATGGCACGCCAGACTCTTGCTTCTCCGCAATTATAGGCAGCCAGAGCCAAAAACCAGTCATCAAATTCATCGTAAAGTTTTTTCAGATATTTTGCCGCCGCACGGGTTGATTTGATCGGATCACGACGCTCGTCGATCCACCAGTTTCGTTTTAAACCGTATATTGCACCAGTTGATGAAATAAACTGCCAGGGACCGGCTGCGTGGGCATAAGAGTAAGCAAGAGGATTATATCCGCTTTCGATCAATGCCAGATAGAATAATTCTTCGGGAATTCCATATTCTTTTAATATCGGCATCATATGTTCTTTATATAAACCGGAATTATTCAACCATACCTGAAAGCGTTTTTTCTCTCTCTTTGAAAAATATTCAATTATTCTGTCAATTCTTTTTGATTTTATCAATGGAAGGTGCCCCGGTCGGTCATCAACAATCAATAGAGTATCAGATCCCAATGAAACAGTATCAAGAATTGATTCGCTTAATTCTTGTTTGATAAATGCCGCGCCATAAGTACCGGAATCCCCATTCAAATAAGAAAATTTCTCCAGAAAATCAAAAGTTATTTTTTCATAAAAACGATTAAACTCATCCTGCTGAAGTATTGACAGGGTATCCAGTTCAGTGATTCCGGCCATAATCTCAAAACCGCGATCAAAGCAGTACTTCACCTCAGCCGTATCATTAAAATGGGCGGCAATCAGGGCGTCAACGTAAAAAGTCTTGGCTTCGGCAAACATGAGATCAAAGAGCTCGGGACGATCATTCTCAATTTCCTCCTCAGGGGTATTAAGAACAGATAACGCCGTCGAGTCTTTATTGATTGCATAACCACTATTGACTATCACAAAAGAAATAAATAAAACTAATAAAGATGTGTATTTCATATTTTCCATATTTAATTAAAGAGTTAATTCTAATCACAACCGGGAAATTATCCCAATAGCGGCATATAATCAAGGTGTTTGTTGCTGCCAGCCGAGAATTTTATCGATTATACTCGTAGATGATTTGCCTTTAACAAATGGAATAATTTTAACCTCATCCACAATATCCCGACCAATGATTTCATCAAACTTATAATCACCTCCTTTAACAAGAATATTTGGCTTAATTTGACTGAGTATTTCAAACGGTGTTTCTTCATCAAAAAATACCACATAATCGACCATCTCGAGCGATGCAACCAGCCTGGCCCTCTCTTCCTGAGGCAATATGGGTCGATCGGGTCCTTTGAATATCTTAAGGGAGCGATCCGTGTTTATTCCCACAACCAAAATGTCGCCGAAAGACTTGGATTGTTCCAGTAATTCCAGGTGACCGACATGCAGAAGATCGAAACACCCGTTTGTAAAAACAACTCTTTTATTTTGGGACTTCAATTCCCCGATGATGGTCTCGGCCTGATCTCTCGTTATAATTTTTCTATCGATTCGCATAAACCTCCAATGGGCACAACTTACAAAGATTAAGTTCACAAAATCTGTGATTCAACTCAATTGCTCCCTGAATAAGAAAATTGTTTTTAACGGCAGCCTGGGGTACATTCAATCGACTAATCCACTTTTCCACATATGACGGCATTTCACCCTTTGGAACATAGCGATAATATTCGATAGCCTTTTTCATAAGGGTCTGATCCTTTTGTAATGAACCGATTGCCCATGTAAACGGCAATAAAAGATTAACGATGAGATCCATTAATCGTTTAGAACCGATAAGTACTTTACCAGGCTGCTTTATAAATAGCGGGTGATTTTTCCAGAGTCCCGCAGGTTGCTGAAAATAGTTCCTTACCCGGCTTATTATTTCGTCAAACGGCTGATTCTGACTCAATTGATTAATCCACACCTGAGCAGGATCATGGGGATAAAAAGATAATATGATCTGAACCAGGGCGGCAATTCGCCGGGTCGGATAATTAGCCGGTCGACTGCCGGCAAAATGCCAGCGCAATGACGCTGTGCTAAACCCAAAACGATTTTGCATCTTTTCCCAGCGGGATTTAAGCCCCTGAAAATATTCTGTGTAGGATGCCAGGAATTTTGAATAGGGCGAATCCAAAAAGCCGGCAACGCCCAAAAACAGACTCTCTAAAGTAATGATTCGCTCAGATTCATCGACTGATTCAAGAACTTCGTATAGTAACGACAATGGTAATTTATCGGCTAATTGTCGAAAGGATTCCCGGTTTTGGCTATATCCAAGAACATCCAAGATCATTTTATAAAAATAGGCTGACGGTTCGCTCGTCATTAAAGCCGCCCGAATTGCCAGAGATTTACGTCGGAACCGGATTTCAGCATATTGATTAAGTACCTCCTCAAATCCCCGGAACTCAACCCCAATCCACTGTTCACAGGGGAAAAAAATCAGATCCTCTTTGAGAGATAAGGGTTTTAGGATTAGCGTGGGTACGACACGCTTATCCTGGGTAACAATCTCCTTATTTCCCGGTTTATCTAATACGACATGCAGAATGACGTTATTATAAATCGGATCTTTATGATGTCCGTGATGATACCAGTCTGCATTATTAATATGGATTTCCA
>DPVY01000311.1 GCA_003527965.1 Fidelibacterota bacterium | reverse complement strand
TTTTGAAAAATTTCCCCGACGACTTCCGCATCACAGATATCGCCCTTGACAAAGATATAGTCCGGATTATTTTTCAGATCATCGAGATTTGCCGGATTCCCGGCGTAGGTCAATTTATCAAGATTAATGACCTTGACGTCATCATATTTTTCAAAAAGATAATGGATATAATTGCTGCCGATAAAGCCGGCGCCGCCCGTAATAAAATATGTTTTTTTCTTACTCATTCCCACCTTTTTGATAATATGTCATCATCATTATTTTGTTTTTTTCTCCATCAATATCGGCACGAATGCTTTCGTTGTTGAAATTCGCCTCAATCACTGCGTTTTTTATTAAATATCTCCCGCGCAAAACGTTTTGCTATTTCTTTAATATGTGTCGCCGGCGCTACAGGCTATTAGTGATTATCAATGTATTGCTTTAAATCTCTTCCCTTTTTTCCATCGTTATCATACCGGAAATTTGGCTATCAAAGGGCAAAATCGCAAGTGTTTTTTTACTGATACCCGGACAAACGCCGAATTATCCATTCCGAAAGTAATAAAAGTATTAATATGATCAATACTCCATTCCAGCGCCACAACTTCAGTTCGTGTTGCTTTTTTATATCTAATACATCCGGCGAAAGTGTATTAAACAAATTCTGAATATCGGTTGTTCGAATATATTTTCCTCCGGTTTTTTTGGCAATTGTACGCAAGACTTCAACATTCTGCCTTATTGCAGAAAACTCTATGGAACTTTCCAAAACAGATATTCCCTGACTAAATTGCCCCAAAACATTCTCTCTGACTGAGGCCGAGGCTTCAATCCGATAGTCTCCCTCCGACTGTAAATGAACTTTTCCAACATATTGAAATCCATTCCATTGAATGAGAAAAGGCGTTGAATTGTTCCTTGAATCAATCAACCGGGCATCCACGACGGCATTCTTTATCAGATTCCCCTGGACATCGGTAATAATTCCTTTGATCTCGGCAAACTCTCCGGTTAAATAGATCCGTTTAGTAAGGTATAATTGCAAGTTTGAAGTGCTAAGCGTATCGGTTAACCATTTTAATAATCCTTCTCCCAACTCTGCATAAATGCGCTGATTTTCATTATCCTTTGTCAGCATGTCCCAGCGCCATAAATCCGTCCCTGTTACAACTCCATAGCGGGTTCCCATCGAAATACCTGTGGCGAGTACCGGAATTTTATCAGAGTTTGCCGTTTCTAATATCGGATTTAAAAAACCGGCAAGTTTTATCCGGCGATAAGGCATTCCCACAGGAGGAAGTTCAGCCCAAATATTCTTCAATCCGGCGCCCATATCGATATCTCTGATAATCGGATGCCCCTTCTGCTCTTCCGGAACCTGCACCGCAACCGGTTCAATATTTCTGCTTTTATCAGCGATTATAATAAGTTCTTCTTTTAGTATTTGATTCATCTTTGAAAAATCAGTTTTGTCTGAATTAAAAATAAAGACGGCCGGTTGATCAGTAACTATTTTTGACCGAACAGAATTCAATAAATCGGGTAAGGTTTTTGCCGTTGGAAAACCGGATAAAACGACAGCGTCCCAGTGGATCTGAAACGGATCAGTATCGGCTGTTGAGCGCAGTTGACTGTCCACTTCGAGTAGACCATAATACTCCATACCACGGATTGATTGAATCAACTTGCTAAAAAAACGCGATTCAAAACCGGCGACTCCCTGTATCAACAGGATATTAGTACGATTGGAACGAACATTTATCTGTCCCATTCTGATATTATTGAAAGGATTCCGGTCATTTAGGGTATCAATCACAACGCTGATTTCTTTTATCCCGGCTTGATCGGGAACGATTTCAAACTGAATTGACCGGTATAAATTCTGAAGCGATGTTTGGACAACTTTTTTCTGGATGATTGCATTATCCTGCTTAAGATAAATATCAATTGTACCCTGTCGTCCCAACGGCAATATGCGGGCTTCGATTGTAATCGAATCACCAACCTCAGCCGTGGAAGGTACCAGAATTTCTACTACTGCCGGATCCAGGAGTGGCATACTGTCTCCGATACCAAGTGTATAAATCGGAAATTCGCTCTCTATATTCATTAATAACGGATCTTCGCCCTGCGTAAATACGCCGTCGGTAATCAGTATCGCCGCCTGAATATTTTCAGCGGGAAGTCCCTGAGTACCCCTGATTAAAACATTCGACAAATTCGTTCCACCGGCGTTCCATTGAAGTTCATTAACAATGCGAATCTCCGGCTCTATCTCATAACTAAACGGAAACACCCTGGCTTTAACGCCCTGCTCCTGAAATGTCTCGCTAACCAGCTTAACGATTTTATGCAATGAGTCGGCTGACACATTTTGATGAACGGACATACTTGCCGACCGGTCAATAAAGATATCAACATATGGCTCAAGATGTTCAATCGTAGTCCATTTGATGATTGGCTTTACAATAATTATAAGGAGAAGAGCCATCACGGCACAACGGATAAAAAAAAGAATCCAAATGTTAGAGAAAATTCGACACCCTGTTTTTCTAAAAGACAGAAATAATATACCGACGATCAACGCTATAATTGCAATCGTCCCTAAACTCAAATTTTGAAATTGAATTGAAATAGAGTGCATTAGTTATCTGAAATTAGGGATAGGTTTGGTATGGCTGAAATATTGCTTTCTGAGAACTGTTTTCGAATAAATAGCTCAATTCCTGCCCTGGCAATCATCGCGGCGTTATCGGTACAATATTCCATAGAGGGAAAGTAAATTTCCATCCCATATCTCGCCGCCTCCGACTGAAAAGCCGTGCGCAGACGGGAATTAGCGGCAACCCCGCCGGCTAATACAAGTCTATTAATATTTTCATGCCGGGCAACTGTAATCGTGTTTGTTACCAATACATCAACAATCGCCTCCTGGTATGAAGCACAGATATCATGGAGATGTCTCTGTGTCCAATCAGCGCCTTCTTTTTTCACCAGGTATAAAATAGATGTTTTTAAGCCGCTGAAGCTAAAATCATTGACACCATTTTTTATCTTCGCCCTGGGGAACGGATAAAATCCGGGATTCCCGTTCTCAGCCATCCGATCGATTAACGGTCCGCCGGGATATCCTAAATTTAATATCCGCGCTGCTTTATCAAATGCTTCTCCGGCGGCGTCATCAATACTCCTGCCGAATATTTGATAGTTATGAAAGTCTTTAACATAAACGATTTGGCTATGACCACCCGAGGCTAATAAACATAAAAAGGGATATTTTAAATCCGGATGATCCAGAAAATTTGCCATGATATGACCCTCAACATGGTTCACCCCAATCAAGGGTTTGTTACTCGCATAAGTCAAACCCTTTGCGAAACTCAAACCGACCAATAATGCCCCCATTAATCCCGGACCACGGGTCACGGCAACCCCGTCAATTTCATTAATCGTAATGTGCGACTGATTGAGAGCCGCCTTTGTCAATGTCTCAATAATCCGCATATGTTCTCTAGATGCAAACTCGGGTACGACTCCACCATACTGTTGATGGAGCAATTGCGAATGGACCAGATTGACCAAGACATTACGATCTTCCAGAATCGCAACGGCGGTCTCATCACAGGATGTTTCAATACCTAATATTCTCATTTAAAAAGATCTTTCCCGAAGTATCCGCACTTCTATGCGCCTTGGTGTCAAATTACTCCAACTAATAATCCCCGCAGGCAGTTCAATCATCGGAACATAATAATTTTCACCACGTTTCCAATTTTTCTGAAAATTAAAATAGACCTCGATATCTTCAGGCTGTATATCTTTTAAATGGCTAACAGCCGAAACAACCGTTAATGTCACTTCCGAAGGACTGATTTCAACATTTGTCCCATGGGGCACACCCTTTAATTTAATCGGAATATTGGTAATAACTCTTTCGCCGATCTGGTCAACATCTTGAAACAGGTGAATTCGTTGAGTCGGAATATTTATGTTGTCTGTTGCGGAAATTTCGAGATTTAGATTTATCTCAATAGAGGATTTCACATCGGAGATGTTATATTCTTCAGTATTTATCTCTTTGTATTTTTTCAAGTATGTTCGCGGACCACTTAACGTAATACTATCGGGTTCCAATACCGGATCGTTTACCACAATATAACCCGGAGCAGTTTTAATATTTAAACGCGGTCGAACCGGCACTTTAAGCACATCCAAACGATCTAATTCCACCCTTAACGATTCCGGATAGACAACATGATTAAATTTTACATCAACGTTTCGCGGAATAATAATCTTTTCAGGATTATTAGCAAAATATTCATTTAGATTAAAATCATAAAACCAGTGAATATTTTCGACATCCAGTACAAATTTGAATGATGATTTCTGGGAGACCAACAGATAAAACAGATCGAGGCCCTTGCCGGAAAAATTTACTTTAATTTTCTCCGGAAGTTTTTCTTTTAAAGTTTTGCCCTGTTCAATATTCAAAATATCCAATGTTGTATCGATAGTATAAGTGTACTGGTTCCTTAAAACAGTAAATAACCAGATAATCATCGTCAATAAAAGGATACCAACTTTCACTTTGGTGTTCTTCATAAACCAAAGTTTAAGCTGACTCCCAAATAAAGTAATAAATGATTTCTTAGCCATGTTTAAATCCATTCGGCATTTTATAATTAACACCAGAAAATAAGATAGGGGCTTATTAATTACAAGCCCCTATTTTATTATGAATTACTGCAAATAAGCTGTTTTCTCACTCTTTTTTTTCTTCAGTACTTTTCTCAGTTGCGGTTTTTTTCGCAGTTGGCTCCTCAGCCTTTTTCGTTGTCTTTTTTGCCTTAGTTGCAGATTTTGCAGTAGCCGTTTTTTTAGTCACTTTTTCAGCTGTCTTTTTTTCTTCACTGTCACCTTCAGTTTTTTTAACCGGTTTCCGGGCGACTTTCTTTTTGGCTGGTTTCGCCTCCTCTTCTGCGGCTTTATCTGCTTTTTTAGTTGCTTTTACAACTTCAGCCTCAGGTTTTTTTGTTTTCTTTGCTACTGCTTTTGGGGCAGTTTTTTTAGGTTTTTTTTCAGCTTCAGGTGTTTCTTTTTTTTCAGATTTTGCGATTTTTTCCCGGATTTCTTCAGGGATTTCAATTTTATCAGATACGTTCTGATTCTGCATCATATAGGCTTCAACTTCATTTTTCGGTTCTTTTGGCAGCGCCTGTTGTCTCGACAGAATAATCCGTTTTTCATTTTTATTGACTTCCAGAACCTTTAATTGAATTCTTTCGCCAATAATCAGGCTCTTATCCAGATCTTTACGATCTTTCTTGGGCACCTGTCCAATTGGCACGATGCCTTCCACGCCATGATCCAGGCTAATTACAACGACTTTATCGGTAATTTTTGCAATTTCGCCTTCAACAATCGATCCTTCGGCGTAAAGCGCCTCAATCATCGGCCATGGGTCTTCCGTCATCTGTTTTATACCAAGGGAGATCTTGCGATTCTCTTTGGATACTTCCAGAATTTTCACTTCGACTTCATCGCCTCGTTTGACGACCTCCCGGGGATGACGTAATTTTCTGGTCCACGACAGATCGGAAATATGTACAAACCCGTCAATGCCCTCCTGGAGTTCCACGAAAATACCATAGGGTGTAAGATTCCGGATAATACCCTTATGGATTGATCCGGGAATATAACTTTGTTCGATTGTTTCCCACGGATCCTGTCCCAGTTGCTTATATCCCAGCGAAATTTTTCTTCCTTCGCTATCGATATTCAGAACTTTAGCTTCTATAATCTCACCTAAACTAAATATTTCGGAAGGATGTTTGATATGCTGTGTCCACGAGATTTCCGAAATATGAATAAGTCCTTCAACACCCTTTTCCAATTCAACGAACACACCATAATTAGCAATATTGACGACTTTACCTTTGACCACGCTGTCAATAGGATACCGCTCTTCAATTCCTTCCCATGGATGAGGTGTTAACTGTTTTAACCCCAGGGAAACACGCTTTTTCTCTGAATCGTAGTCGATTACCTTTACGGTTAATTCATCGTCCATATTGACCATTTCTCTGGGATGATTGACTCTACCCCATGAAAGATCCGTAATATGAAGCAGGCCGTCCAAACCGCCAAGGTCAATAAAAACACCAAAATCGGTGATATTTTTTACACGACCCTTCAAGACATCTCCCACTTTAATCTTAGAAAGAAGCTCATCGCGTTTCTCTTTCATGCTCTCTTCGAGCAGATCTTTACGGCTCAATACAATGTTTTTCCGCAATTCATTCAATTTAACAACACGGAATTCCAGCGTTTTTCCAACATATGAATCGAAATCCGTAACAGGGCGAACATCAATTTGTGAACCGGGCAAAAATGCATCGATTCCCATAATGTCAACAATCATACCGCCTTTTATACGGTTAGTAACACGACCTTCAATTGTTTCATTATTAGTATAGATTTCGCGAATTCGTTCCCAGACACGCATGAAATCGGCTTTGCGTTTGGAGAGGATCATTTGCCCGTTATCGTCTTCAAGATCTTCGACAAATACTTCAATCTGATCGCCAACATTGGGAAGTTCACCTTCACCAAATTCTTCTCTGCTGACAACTCCTTCGGATTTGAAACCAACATCCATCAAAATTTCATTTTCAAGGACGGATACTACGGTTCCGATTATGCGCTGTTCCTGGGATATATCCCTTAATGAACTTTCATAGATTTTTCTCTGATCTTCATGATCATCTTTTTTGATTTTATTGATATCTTTAATATCGAAAACTTTTATCTCTTCAGATAACGGACCACTCGTAACCACTTCAATTTCGTAAATCTCTTGTGGAGCATCTTCCTGTGTGGCTATTTCTTTACTTGTTATTTCTTCGGTTGTTGCCTCAAAAGATTCAACTGCCGGGGCTTCCTCTGATACGGAAGCATCTTCAGTTGGTGAAATATCTTTTATTACAGAAGATTCTTCCGATGGAGGAGTTTCCTCTGTTAATGGTATTTCTTTTACTTCTTCCGAGGGGTTTGGGGTTAGTGTTTTTTCTTCATCAGACATGAGATGAGTTCCTTTGGTTTTGGGTTTAACGATTTTTCAAATTTCATGTAATAAGATTAATCTATTACACAAATTTTATTGTTGAATAATTTTTACAATTTTTTCAACCTGTTCTTCGAAACTTAAATTGGTTGTATCAATGATAATGGCGTCATCGGCCTTTTTTAAAGGCGAATGTAACCGGGATGAATCAATCTTATCCCGCTTCTCTAATTCCCTTACAATCTCTACGACGGTCAATTCCTGCCCGATACTTTGATAATCCTTAATCCGTCTCTCAGCACGCACGCGAATGTCGGCGTCCATATAAAATTTAAAATCCGCATCGGGGAAAACATTCGTACCGATATCCCGTCCTTCCATGACGATATTATCATCCTGAGCCATTTGGCGCTGTCTCTCGGCAAGAATTTTTCTAACACCCGCTATGGCACTCACCGGGCTTACCAGTGAGGCAACATCAGCAGAACGAATCTCATCACTGATATCTTCTCCATTAAGCAGTATATGATGCTTATCACCAATCCATTGGAACTGAATGCGAGATTCCCGTGCAATTTTTTCAATCTGATCTTCATCGCAAATATCAATTTTTCGACGAATAATCTCAAGCGTCACAGAACGGTACATTGCTCCGGTATCAATATAGGTAAAACCCAGACGCCGGGCGACCTCTTTTGCAGTACTGCTTTTTCCAGATCCGGCGGGACCGTCAATTGCAATAATTATTCCCATTATTCACCTTTCAAATAGCCAATAAATTTAATTCTATATCCTTTAAAAGCAAATGCTTTCCTTTAATAATTTAATCCGCATTGTTTCTTTAATAATTGGACCTCTTCACCGGATAGATGTCGCCATTCTCCTCTTTTTAATCCTGCTGCCGTAATCTCGGCGTATTTAAGACGATCCAGCTTAATAACTTTGTAACCCAACACCTGAAACAAGCGCCGGATTTCCCTGTTCATTCCTTCCTGTAATTCTAAAAGAACATGCGCCTGAGTCTTAACATTTTTAAATTCTACAACTTTTGCCCTGGCGATTTCTTTTTTAGTTAAGTGAACACCTGAATTGATTTTTCGCATCACGTCTATAGTTAAATGCTTGTCCAAAGCGACCTGATATAATCGTACAATTTTATATTTCGGATGGGTTAAACGGTACTGAAGTTCACCATCATTAGTTAACAGTAGCACACCGGTAGTATTCCTATCC
>DPVY01000026.1 GCA_003527965.1 Fidelibacterota bacterium | reverse complement strand
CCGCCCAGGGTCACTTCCATTTCCTGGATACCGGATTCAGGTATATCAGATGTGAATCCCCCGAGTTGTCCGGAGTATTCACCGGCAGGATCTCTGACCGGAATACCGTCAATCAGTACTAATACTTCTCCGCTTCGTCCGCCCCGAAAATGGCTGCCAACGACACCCGCCTGGTTTCTGGCAATATCCTGAAAATTATCGATCGGTTGCAAGTCTATATCCTCGGCGCTGACTGTTGTTCTGGACGTAAATTCATCCCTCCTTAAAAGAGGTCGTTCAGCGACAACGACAACCGATTCCGACGCCTTTAGTGTTTCTGTACCCAACTGGAAATTCAACTTCGTGGTTAAATCAATAGACACCCGAACATCGTTCACGGTTACTTCACGATACCCGATCATTATCGCTTTGACGCTGTAACGTCCGGCGGGCACGTTGAGTATAACATAATAGCCACTCTGGTCGCTCGCTGCGCCAAGGCTCGTCCCTTGCAATATAACGTTTACACCAACGAGCGGCGCTCCTGTCTGGATATCGCTGACAACCCCCTCAACTTTGCCGGTTATTCCTGCGATTCCCAAAGAATTAAAACCCAAAAGGAGCAATAACAATAAAAATGATCTTCGCATCAACTTCCTCCCAAAAAAATGGAAATTCAAAAATCTCAAACAAAATCGGTTATAGTATTAGCACTGCTCTAATGATAACAATCCGTGTGTATTTTACCTGTTAACCATATCTCTAATTTATCTAATTGGATTTTAAAATCAACAAGTTTTTTAAATAAATTGTAAAGAGTACTAACTAACCCCCGTTTAGCGACGGGAACCTAAACACTGCCAATAGTATTTCCATAACTCCCTTTCGCATCGGATTATATCTCAAACAACATATCCAGCACTCTGTAACGCCGAAAAAATTAGATCATCTAAGAGATCAGGAAAAACGCTTTTTTACAATTGAGACAAATTCAATGATGGTTATTCGCATCCGATTTGCTAAATTAAAGCGTTTTGGAACCGAAAACTCAACCGACTGAAGAAGAAATAGTAGCCAGAGCCCAGAAGGGTGACCGGCAGGCTCTGTCCCGGCTGGTAATTGACTATCGCAGCCGGATTTATCACCTGGGTCTGCGCTTAACGGGAAACGAACAGGACGCAGAAGATATAGTCCAGGAAACGTTTCTGATCATGGTCAAAAAAATTCATCAGTTTAAAGGCAAATCTTCATTTTACACCTGGCTATACCGCATTGCTGTGAATATCGGTTTACGGAAGCTGAAATCCAAACCCCACAAGTACCAGCATATATCTATTGACGACCCCGACCTCGAGCATATCAGTTCAACCGAAACCGCCGTATGGCCGACCTTTGATTACAGCCGGGTCAGTCAAAAACAGTTCCGCAAAAAACTCGATCAACTCATCGAAAAACTACCGGAAAAATACCGCACCGTTTTCATACTTCGCGATCTTCACGAAGTCTCAACCGAAGACACCGGCAAAATTCTCCAGATCACACCATCAAACACAAAAATTCGTCTCATGCGTGCCCGAAACTTTCTGAAGGAAGAGCTCGAAAAATTGGTGGCTGAAGAAGGATTGATATGAAAAACAGTTCCAAATTATATAAGCAGATTTGCGCATACCTCGGCTGTGATCTTGATTCCGAGCCGTGCCAGCAGATTAAGGATCACCTGACCAAATGTCCCGGCTGCAAGGTTTATATCGATAAGATCAAGAAAACCGTCAAACTGTATAAAATAGCCGACAATTGCGACGACATTCCTAAAGATATTTGTAATAAATTGTTCGTTTCCCTGAATATTGACAGTGCGAGCAGGTCAGGAAAAGAGTCCGACAAATAACGTAATGTTTCACCCTCTATGATTACTAAAGAATCCGATATTGAAGATATAGTTAACGATTATCCCGAGTTAATTCGCCCGTTGAAGGAACATGGCATTGCCTGTATTGTTTGCGGAGAACCGATTTGGGGCACATTAGAGGATATAGCCAAATCCAAAAACATCAAAAATATTGATCAAATAATTGATGAGATGAACATCATTATTAAGAAAGGCAGACAATAGCTATGCAGGTAACTCTACACCGCGCCAAAGGATCAACATTTATAGCCAAAGGAGATTCCAATCACTGGGTAGTATTGGACTCTGCAAAACAGTTTGGCGGCAGCGAAGCCGCAGCTAAACCGATGGAACTTGTGTTGATGGCGCTGGGCGGATGCTCCGCGCTTGACATTGAATCTCTGATCAATAAAATGCGGACGCCGGCTGATGAATTTCAGGTGAAAATTACGGCAGAACGCCGGGACGAACACCCTAAAGTATTTACCAGGATTCACATCACTTTTATTTTTAAGGGTGAAAATCTAAACCGACCGAATATCGAAAAGGCCGTAAAACTCTCACAGGAGAAATACTGCTCCGTATCGGCGATGCTGAGTCAGGCCGTTGATATTACCTACGACATTCAATTTAATCCCACCGAAAAATAGAATCTTACAACTCTTCATCGATCTTAAGCTGTAAAATTTCCGCCCGGGCTTGGGTAATTTTTTCTTTATTTTTTGATCGTTTCTCAAGGACATCCAGCAATTGGAGGGCTTCATCGTAAAGTTTTTGCTTCTTAAAAACCTCCACCAGTGTGAAGGTTGGCACCGGTATTTTCAACTCAATCTTAGTTGGGTTGAATTCATCCGAATCTGCCGGATCCAGACCGTTTTTCCCCGACCGCTTATTTTTTGGGGGAGCGGTTTTTGATTTTGCTTTGGACTTTTGGGCAGGCTTCTTTTTTGACGTCTTTTTAGGGGAGGCTTGCGGTTCCGCCGGCCCATTTACTGGGGTTTGTGGTGAAACGGGCTCTGGCGGTTTTAGCTCATCAGGCTCAGCTTTTTTTTCATCCGGCTTTTTTTCTTCAATAACAGGTAATGTCCAATCCTCTTTTTGAACCTCTGCGAGAGGCTTCGATTTGAGTTTGTTGAACATTTCGGTTAATGTAGAAGGCGCGCTGCCGGTTGATTGCGGCGCCGTTTCCGGTTCCAAATTCTCTTGTTCCGGTTCCAATGACCCGAGATGTGCTTCTTCTTCACTGATCTGCGGCGAAGGCGCTTCTGGCAATTCCGGTTCGGGCGCTTTTTCTGCGGTCTCCGGTTGGGCGAGATCCGTTGCGACCGGCGGCTCCGGTACTGCAGCTGCGGTCACATCCGCTATCTTCTGAACTTCCCGGCGGGCGTTTTCATCCATAGGATTCAGTTCCGCAATTTTCAGATAATAGCTTTCCAAAACTCCCGGGCTCAGGATACTATGCCCGATTTCAATTAATTTATAATAAGCCTCTAAAAAGCCGGAATCCAGAGCAACTGTCTGCTTGAGATGTTCGATGGCATCGGCTGTTTCATTCGATTTAACCTCTGCCAGCGCCAACAGATAATAAGCGACAGGATATCTTGGATTTCTTGTGATTTCCTGCCGGCAGATTGCGTCGGCCTGCTCCAGCTCGTTTTCCTGTAAATACATATCCGCCAGAATAAGCCTTAATTTACTGTCGGGTCTGGATTCTAAATATGCTTCTAAATCGGTCTTGTTCATCACTTCCATGACGATCTCCTTTTGACATCCACTCCTGCGGTGAATTTATTATCTATTGTAAACAAATCAAGATAAAATATTCGGCTATTTTCATTTTTGTGAGCCATTGGGATATTAATTTGAATCATCGGGATATCAATCCGCGGTCCGCAAAACTGGTGAATCCGCTGCCGGCAATGATTATATGATCAAGAACAGGAATGTTCATCGCTTTGCCGCTTTCGACCATCTGCCGGGTTAGTTGAATATCCTCGCGGCTCGGCTCAATATTTCCGCTCGGATGATTATGGACGAGAATCACCGCCGCGGCCATTCCGACAATTGCTTCGTGAAACACTTCACGGGGCGTCACCACCGAGGCATTCAGAACGCCTTCGGAAATAATAACCTCTTTGATCAAACGATTATTGCTCGCCAGCAACAGGACCATAAATATTTCTTTTTTCAGGTCCCGTAATTTGGGACCGCAGATATTGGCAACCTCTTCCGATGAGCGTAAAATCAAATCCGGCGTTCGCGACTCCTCCGTCTGCAATCTGCGGGCAAGTTGCAGAGCCGCGGCAATTGTAACGGCTTTGGTTTTTCCCAAACCTTTAATTTTTAACATCAAAATGTCGTTGTAATCCATCTGAGCCAGTTTATTTAATCCGCCGGATTGATGAAGCAACTTTCGGGCAACATCTAAAGCTGAATAACCACCCGCGCCGGTCCGGATGAGGATTGCCAGCAATTCTGTTTCCGTCAGTTTTAAAGGGCCGTATTGCATCAGTTTCTCTCTGGGGCGCTCCGCCTCCGGCCAATCGGTAATCGGCATTCGATAATACGCTGCTTCTTTAGCCTTCAACGTTTTGCCCTTAATTTAGTATCGAGAACAAAAGTAACCGGACCGTCATTAATCAGGCTGACATCCATCATGGCGCCAAATATTCCGGTAGCCACCGAAACATTTTCCTTCCTCAGCTGCTCTATAAAATAATCATAAAGCGCTTTACCTCTGTCGGGATCAGCGGCGTTTATAAAGCTCGGTCGCCGCCCTTTGCGCCAATCTCCACAGAGTGTAAACTGGGAGATTACGAGAGCGCTCCCATCGACATCTTTGATTGACCGGTTCATTTTGCCCTCGTCATCATTGAAAATCCGGAACCCGGCAATCTTTGAAACCAGGAAATCGGCATCCGGTTCAGTGTCCTCCTGAAAAACGCCCAGTAAAATCACCAAACCATGATCAATTTCCCCAACAACTGAGTCGTCGACCCTTACGGAAGCATTTTTACTACGCTGAATTACGGCGATCATCCTTCTAACCAGACGTTATCTTCACCCAGTTTTTTTTGCAAGGTTGCAATAAATTTTTTCTTCGGGCTGACCATATACTTGCTACTGCGAACGGTCTTCCTGTTCCCATTCAAATCGACAAGATGCATTATTAAAGTACAGTCGCCGCTGTTTTTCCGGAACAGCTCGGTAAATTCGGCGAGATCTTCATCGCTGAGTTTGTCCAAAACCAGGCGAATATGTATTCTTTTGGACTTTTTATCCATATATCCTTCGAGAGGAACAATCTCATCAACAATAATTTTTCCTTCGTCTCCGCCCCGACAGCTGACCGTCCCATATATAAAAACCGGGTTGTCCACCTTAATGAGTTCGGCATACTTTTCATAAACACTGGAAAACGCCAATAATTCTACGGTTCCATTCAGGCTTTCGAGCTTAATAAATGCCATTTGACGGTTTTTCTTATCATAGGTTTTCCGGATACCGGCAATTAAACCGCCTAATTTGATAGCAGCTTTATCCAGTTTATCAAGAGATTCCGTAAAATCATAATTGGAAAAAGATTCAATTTCGGTTTTATACTGAAGTAAGGGGTGTCCGGATAAGTACATCCCGACCGCCTCTTTCTCGCGAATCCAGCGCTCATTGTCGCTCCAAGGCGGAACATCGGGTAGTTTGGGTTCCTGGATAACCGAATCTGAATTAGAGGAATCCAGATTAAAGAGATTTACCTGTTTTGTACTCTTCTCTTTATAAATACTTTGACTGTACTGAACAGCCTGATCAATTGCTGCAAATTTCTGAGCTCGGCTCCCGGCAAAATCGTCCATGGCTCCGGAAGCCACCAGACTTTCCAAGGCTTTACGGTTCACGCTTTTTAAATCCAGAGCACTGACAAATTGAAATATCGATTTAAACGGACCCTGTTTTTTGCGGGCGGTAACCACACTCTCCGCCGCCCGTCCGCCGACGTTTTTAATGGCATTCAGACCATAGCGAATACTCCCGTCTTCGGGGATAAAGTTGACTTCACTCCTGTTGACACGGGGAGGTAAAATATCGGAGCCCATGCTTCTGACCTCATTGGACAGGATGACGATCCGATCGGTATTGCCTGTCTCGCTGGTCAGATTCGCCGCCATGAATTCCGCCGGGTAGTGAGCTTTTAAATAACCAACCCGGTAAGCCAGAACGGCATAAGCCGCGGCATGACTTTTATTAAATCCGTAACTGGCAAACTTCTGGATCAACGCATATATTTCTTCCGCCAGCTCCGCAGCAATATTTTTACTTTCGGCTCCTTCTATAAATTCTTTTTTCAAGGCATTCATTGTAGCAATCTGCTTCTTGCCCATGGCACGACGCATCACATCGGCTTTGGACAATGAAAAACCGCCGATAACACTTACGATCTTCATCACCTGTTCCTGGTAAACAATGATCCCATTAGTGTCTTTCAGAATCGGTTCAAGCGACGGGTGGGGATATTTTATTTGAGCCCGTCCATGTTTCCGGGCGATATAATCGGGGATCATATCCATGGGGCCCGGCCGGTAGAGCGCATTCATGGCAATAAGGTCATCGATACCCGAAGGCTTAAGCTTTTTCAGATAATCACGCATCCCCGCCGATTCGAACTGAAAAATACCAATCGTCCGCCCTTCACCAAACAACTTCAGTGTTTCCGGATCATTTTCGGGAATCGAAGCAAGGTCCAGTTCAACGCCTCTGGCGTGCAGAGTTGCCAGGGTGTTATCAATCACCGTCAGGTTCCGTAATCCCAGAAAATCCACTTTCAGCAGTCCGATTTCGTCAATACATTTCATATCGTACTGAGTCGTAACGTCGCCATTTGAGGATTGATAAAGAGGCACATAATCCGTCAGATTACCCGGCGCGATAACGACACCGGCGGCATGGGTGGACGAATGCCGGTTCAGGCCTTCAAGCACCAGGGAAATATCAAACAATTTGCGGTGCTCCGGATCCAGTTCTGAGGCTGCTTTCAGCTCCTTATTATGTTCCAGAGCCTCTTTTAATTTGACGTTCGGAACATCGGGAATCAGTTTGGCAATCCGATCCACTTCCGGAAGCGGCATACTCATGACCCGCCCCACATCCCGAATAACACCCCGGGCCTTCATCTTACCAAAAGTAATGATCTGGGTTACACTTTCAGCGCCATATTTTTCTTTAATATAATCAATTACCCGCCCGCGTTTTTCATCGCAGAAATCAATGTCAATATCCGGCATCGAAACTCGATCAGGATTCAGAAATCGCTCAAAAATCAGGCCAAAACGCAATGGATCAATATCGGTGATTTCGAGTGCGTATGCCACGATACTTCCGGCCGCCGATCCTCGTCCGGGGCCCACGGATATATCATTGGTTTTGGCAAAGTGAACAAAATCCTGAACAATTAAAAAATATCCCGCAAATCCCATCTCTTTAATAACGCTCAATTCAAAATCTGTCCGTTTTTTGATTTCCGGGCTAATTTCAGAATAACGTTTTGCCAGACCCCGGTAGACAAGATTTGTCAAATATTCATCGGCTGTTTTAGCCTCTTCTACAGGAATTGGGAATTTGGGTAAATAGTTCTGACCGAGATCCAGGTTAAGGTCACACTGTTCGGCGATTTTGACCGTATTTTCAATCACTTCCATGTCACCCGGAAAGAGAGCGCACATCTCATCGTAGGATTTAAGCCAGTATTCAGGGGGATCGTATCTTAGCCGGTCGGAATCTCGCAATTCTTTTCCGATACCCAAACAGAAATGGGCGTCGTGGGCCTCCCAGTGTTCCGCCGTGATCATGATAGATGAC
>DPVY01000249.1 GCA_003527965.1 Fidelibacterota bacterium | reverse complement strand
AATAGATATCTCGATATAAAGAGGATTAAGACCGTCAATCGCACCAGATCTCTTTGCTTTGCCTCATCAGCATCAGAATAGATATCTCGATATAAAGAGGATTAAGACGCTAACGGTTTTGTTAATCGGTTAGATAAAGAACAAAGAGCATCAGAATAGATATCTCGATATAAAGAGGATTAAGACCTCTCCCTTTCTCTCCATATTTAGAAGGAATGTAGGGATCAGAATAGATATCTCGATATAAAGAGGATTAAGGCTCATCTCATCCTCCTTGCCCCGGGGGGCGATGATGCAAAAGCCATTAAAGTCGAAAAAGGATTGTTTCACACCGATAACATCTTTAATATCGGCGCCATCGGCATTTTTGCCATTCTCGCCGTAATATATATTCGGTTCTGGTAAAATGAATTGACAAGCGGAAAAGACGTTATTTGATGCATTGCGAATGGCGTCTTTTTCATTAATCCGTAAAATTCTGTTACACTTCTTAGAGCCTGTCTATGTCGAAGACATCTCTTTGAGATAAACTTAAAAAACTGACGAATCAGTTAAATATTATTGACAGTTAAGTTCACCTGAATAAATTCCCCGGCGGGACAGGCAGGTGTGATCTCAATTTATTCATTTCAAGTGTCTGTCTTTTTTATTATTTTTAAGGCATGATATCAAATTAAATGCTTTTTAGTAAGGTTAAATAATTGAGAGAATAGTGTAAGTATGAAAAATAATTTGTTACAAGAGAAAATTTTTAAAAACACGATGCGAATTCTGAATAAACACAATATTCCTTTTTGGCTGGATTCCGGAACACTTCTGGGAATTATTCGAAATGACGAAGGGATAGCATGGCATAGAAATATTGATATTGCCATTCCCGCAGAATTTTACAACAAATTTATAGCCACTAAAAAGGAGTTTTTACCAAAATATCGATTCAGAGAGATGTTAGACGGTTCCGGGAGGACCTGGATTGACGGGAATGTTGCCAGAATAAAGATCATGAAGTATTTTGATAAAGTCAGAACCGCGAAATTGCTCATTAATGTCACATTTAAATTTAAAAAAGAAGATGAATACCGTTGGGTTGACACGCGCAGTTGTAAATGGGTCGATTCTCACTTCTTTGATAAGCTGGATAATATTACCATCCAGGGAATTGACTATCCCGTTCCATCGGACGTTGAAAATTACTTAACAAAAAGATATGGAGAATGGAAAAATCCTGAAAAATACTGGATTAGCACAATTCACGATCTATCTATTGTCGATCAAAAAACAATCCGGGATATACCTAAAAAAAAGGTGATCCAAAAGCATAACAAGAAAACAATTCAACTTACCGGAAAATATCGTAAACAAATGAAGAAAATGATCCTCAATGTTATCGATATTCTGGAAAAGAATAATATCCCTTACTGGTTGGATGAGGGCACCTTACTTGGCATTATTCGCGAGGGGGACCTGCTGCCCTGGGATCATGACGCCGATTTTGGCATTCCGGGAGAATATGCTCAAAAGGTCATCGATCTGAGATATAAATTTTTCCCAAAATATTTTGTGAAAATAAATAAGACTAAAAGTGTCTGGCTGCCCGGGAATATCCGCTCAATAAAATTAAAAACACCTTTCGAAAGACTGATCAGAATAAATTTTCACATTGACCTCTTCTTCAAATACAAAGTTGATGATTCCTGCCGCTGGATAATCATGACCGCTCTCAAACACTCTGATTCAAAGTTTTTTGATAAATTAGACACCGTAAACTGGGAGGGCCGGAAAGTTAATATCCCGTCCCATGTCGAGGAGTATCTTGAGCTTAATTATGGCGATTGGCGAACTCCCGATCCGGACTTTGACCCGAGTATTGATAATGGAACCATAGCTGAAAAGGGATTTTAAAACGACATTATGAAACAATTAAGATTCAAATCCTTTCCCATTCTAATATCTCTCTTATTCACGATGTGTACTCCTAACTCAAACACTAATTCTGTACCTGAAGCAGAATTCGAAGTTGATCCCTTTGAAGTGAATTCCCAATTGCAACCGGGGATTAATATGGGCAATGCTCTGGAAGCGCCCAATGAAGGCGATTGGGGAATCACAATCCGGGATGACTATTTTTCTATTATCAAAAACGCCGGATTCAATTCCGTTCGAATTCCCATACGCTGGTCAGCACATGCCGCTATTGACAGCCCCTATACAATTACACCGTCATTTTTAAGTAGGGTTTATCATGTTGTTAATCAGGCGCTCAATAATGATTTATATGTTGTCATCAACATTCATCACTATGAAGAGATATTCCAGCAACCCGCTGAGCATAAAGAACGTTTTCTCTCTCTCTGGCAACAAATTGGCGCTCATTTCAAAGATTTCCCCAACACTCTTGTATTTGAAGTATTAAACGAACCCCACGATAACTTCACAGCTGAGCTTTGGAACCAATATTTCCCCGAAGCGATCAATATCATCCGGGAAACAAACCCCAATCGCACAATCATAATCGGCACTGCCGGTTGGGGCGGGATTAGCGCTCTAAACCAATTATCCCTGCCGAAAGATGAGAATAATCTAATCGTAACTGTTCATTATTACGAACCCTTCACTTTTACTCATCAAGGCGCCGAATGGGTTGCGGGCAGTGATGCCTGGCTTGGCACTACCTGGTCGGCTACAGTACAACAACGCGATGAATTGGGTCAACATTTTTCTGAAATAAAAACCTGGGCGGATATTCGCAATCGTCCAATTTATATCGGAGAATTCGGCGCATATAGCAAAGCCGATATGAATTCGCGGTCTCTCTGGACCGGCTATGTGGTCAACCAGTGTAAGCAAAATGAATTTAGTTGGGCTTATTGGGAATTTTGTTCCGGTTTTGGAGCCTATGATGCTTCCGCCGGAAAATGGCGCGAACAGCTATTGAACGCTTTGATTCAAACACCTTAATTCTATTTGAGATATAGCATGGGTTTAACTTTTATAGCTGTGCTGTCCACCGTAATCCGATAATAATAGACCCCGGCGCTAACTCTTACATTTGCGTTGTCCGTGCCATCCCAAAAGAGTTCATTTAATCCCCTAATCATCTCCCCGTTATACAGGTTTCTAATCAGTTTTCCCTGAAGATCAAAAATATTGAGTTTCACTTCGCTCGGTCTGGTCAAAACTATCGGGATTGTCGTCTGATCGTTAAAGGGGTTGGGATAATTTTTCCCGAGATATAAATAGGACGTCACCTTCTCAATAATGGAACTATCCGCAGAAGAAAATTCCATCTTCTGAAAATTAAATCCCCCCTTCAGAAACAGTACTTCAATAACATGCGTTCCTTTAGGCAAATAGACGCCGTTTTCGGTTATTTTCTGCCAGTTTTGCCAGCCGCCTGTGTCAGGTACAATTAGCGAGTTCACCACAATCTGATCGTCAACTTTCATCTGTATTCTGCCGTTGCTTGAAGTACCGGCGACGCTGAAATCTATATTATATTTCCCGGCATAGACGATTTCGACCGTATATCTGACCCACTCATTATCTTCGATCCAGCCAATATTATAATCATTCGCGCCAAGTCCGCTGCATTTCTCTATATCCACCCCATCATTGCGATACTGACGCCCTTTATTCCAGGGCTGATCGGCATCCCAGCGTATCTTTTTGAAATCAACGTCGTGATAGGCAATTCCATTCGTACCATAGTCATAGTCCACGGCCATAATAGTACCGGGCAGGATATTAATTTTAAAAGGTTTAGAGACAATTCCAAAATCCGGATCCGTTATAGCGGCAATGACGTCGGAACGGATCTCGCATCTGTCCAGTTCTAGGTTTGAAGCCATTTTAAATAAAGCCGTGCGGGCAAATTCTGCCGACGGTCTGGCGGCATTGCCTTTCCAATAATCAATAATCTGCTGGTATTCAGAAGGAATCACGGCCGATAGTGGACTGGTAATCGTATTGAATTTCTTGTGCGCCCACCAATTCCAGCCAATATTCTGCTGATCCATCAATTTTACGGTCTCATAAAACCAGGGATTGGAGTTTTCGCCGGTTTCGCCCAACCAGAGCGGCGCAATGGTCTGAGTGCGCAGGCTCCGGTATTGCTGGATAGAACCAAGGTCGGTTTCACTCCAGTACTTATGAAACGCCCAGACCAGATTACTGTCAAATCGGGGAGACAGCCCCGTAAAATCTGTGGCGTACCAATTTCCCTCGATAAAGACGATATGATTCTCATCGATTTCCCTTACAGCCTGAGTTAGCCGCACAAAGAAAGCCCGAAAATCCGCTGTACTGTAACCGTCCGGCAGCACCGGTTCATTCAACAGATCATAACCAATGATCCACTCTTCATCTTTGTATCTTTCGGCAATTCGTTTCCAGATCTCCACGGTCCGGTCCTGGTTTGCCGTTTCGGTCCAGAGTTTGGCTTCCCCATCGCTGTCACTGATATTTCCGGCATTTTGACCACCGGGAGCGCAGTGCATATCGAGAATCAAATAAAGATTATTCTTTTTGCACCAGATCAGCAACGTGTCAATGATTTCAAACCCATCTTCAATAAAAACTCCCGGAGAATCGATCGGTGAAAAGAACTCGTAATGAAAGGGTAGGCGAATATGGTTGAAACCCCATTCTGCAATCAACTCTATATCCGCTTCAGCGACATAATTTTTCCGGTAGAGCTCGAAAAACTCATTAGTTCCATCTTCACCGATGAGATCGATGATTTTATTACGTATTGAAGTCGGTGAACCATAGCCCGGCACATGCAGCATATAACCCTCGGGAACCAGCCAGCCGCCCAGCCCGTAGCCTTTCAGTATAAATTTGTTCCCGTCGGAATCAACAATATCCAGCCCCAGAGTTTTGAAAAAACCAAAAGCGGGTTGAAAGGCTAAAACAATCAGGAAAATAACATTAATAATAATTCGTTTCATTATATCCCTGTTTTTTACATCAATTGATTTTTATTTTTTTGGAAATGTTAATCCAAACCCGTATTCAAACAACGGGTCATAATCAATGTCGCCATAGTTAATCGGTATTTGGCTCATGCTGCGCGGCCAGGTGTGGGATAATTTCCCGGTCGGTGCAAAATCGCCGAACAACACATCGGCAACGCCTTGCCCTTCTGTTCCCGGCAGCCAGGCAGCGATAAGTGCGTCGCTGTAAAGCATTATATTATCTAAAATCAGCGGTCGACCGGAAATAAGCACGATAATCGTGGGAATACCGAAAGACCTCAGATTAATTACGGTTGAAATATCCTCCGCGGAAAGACTCAGATCGCTGCGATCGCCACTTCCTTCGGCATAGGGAGTCTCCCCGATCACGGCAATGGCAACATCCGCATTCCTCGCCCCAAGACCATCACTGGAAAAGGTTACCTCTACCTCTGTACCCGCATGCCGGATGGCTTCTAAAATCGTTGTGCCAACGGTAATATTGCCCGACCCACCTTGCCAGGAAATCGTCCAGCCGCCACATTGATTGCCCAGATTATCGGCATTTTTCCCCGCTACATGAATATGGGTTACGCTATCGGCAATCGGTAATGTGCTATTTTCATTTTTCAATAACACCAGTGATTGGCGCACACACTCCCGGGCAACGTTCCGATGTTCCTGGCAACCGATTGTACCGGTAAGCGCGCGGTCGGTAAAGGGCGATTCGAAAATTCCTAGAGCGAATTTCATCCGCAATATTCTGGAGACTGCATCATCAATTCGTTCTATCGAAATTTTGCCCTGATTCACCAGATCAAGCGTCGTCAGCATAAATTCCTTGTATCGCTGCGGCAACATTACCATATCAATACCGGCATTCACCGCCGTCTCTATATCACTGGCAAAATCACCGGGTAACTGATCAATCCCGCTCCAGTCGGAAACGAGAAAGCCTTCGAAATCCAGCTCCTTTTTCAGCACAGTCGTCAACCAATATTGATTACCGTGCATTTTTTCACCGTTCCAGCTATTGTAAGACGCCATGATCGAACCCGTTCCGGCATTCACCGCCGAAATATAGCCCGGCAGATGCAGGCGCCGCATGGTAGCTTCGTCAACCTCGGTATTTCCCTGATCGTGGCCGCCAGTTGTGCCGCCATCGCCGAGAAAATGTTTGGCGCAAGCTAAGATCGAGGTATTGTCGGAAAGATCATCCCCCTGATAGCCCCTGACCGCCGCTTCAGCCATCATTCCTGCCAATTCCGGGGTTTCCCCAAATCCTTCATAGGTTCTGCCCCAGCGCTCATTTCTGACCACGGCAATGCAGGGCGAAAAGGTCCAGTGGATTCCCGTCCCGGCAACCTCCTTCGCCGTCACTCTCGCTGCTTGTTGAATCAATTCAGGGTTTCGCGTACAGCCCAGTCCGATATTATGGGGAAAAATAACCGCGCCGTGCACGTTATTATGACCATGCACGGCATCAATGCCGTAAATCAACGGAATTCCCAGACGTGTTCTAACTGCCTGTTGTTGGAAATTGTCAACCATATCCGCCCAGGCTGAAGGTTCATTAGACGAAGGCGATGAGCCGCCGCCGCTCAAAATACTGCCGATAAAATAGTCTTTGATATCGCTCTCTTTCTCAATAAAACCACGGTCAATTTGAATCATTTGACCAATTTTTTCACTCAAAGTCATTCGTGACAATAAATCATTTACGCGCTCATCGACTGAATATTTGGGATTCTTGTAAATTTCCGTCTCGTCGGGCAAAGACTTGGTGCTTTCATTACATGTCACACCAAAAAGCGTTATTGCCAAAGAAAGCGCCGGAATCCCAAAACGAGAAGTTTTCGTTTTAGTCTGTTTTTTGGTATACGCGCACATAGTCAACTTCCATTCTCTGCGGAAAAGATGTAGTATTATCGGGATTGCCGGGCCAGTTTCCGCCTACCGCCACATTCAGCAGCAAATGAAAACGCTGGTTAAAAGGTGCCGGGTAATCATTACCTTGCGAGTACCACTCCGTTTGTACCTGATAGAGACTATCGTCAACAAACCAGCGCATTTCCGTGGCGCTCCACTCCAAAGCAAAAACGTGAAAATCCAGGGCAAAATTGCCAAAGCTGAGTTTATACGAGGCGCCCGTATGGACATTATCGGGATAAGTTCCTCCGTAATGCAGCGTTCCGTAAACAGCTGCGGGATCATGACCAACCAACTCCATAATATCGATCTCGCCACTGGCAGCCCAGCCGCCATAAACCCAATCGGTTGGCAGCATCCAGATTGCCGGCCAGAGCCCCTGACCGTAAGGCAGTTTAGCCTTAATCTCGAACCGCCCATACTTCCAATCGCCCCTGTTTTTAGTACGCAATCTGGCAGATGTATATTCCCGGGTGCCTTCCGGGCCTGTAAAGGTTTCCTGTAATGCCTGGATGGTCAACAATCCATCTTTAACCCGGGAATTTTGTGGCCGGTCGGTGTAATATTGCAATTCATTGTTGCCTCCGCCCTGGGCATTGACCTCATACTCCCACTTATTTAAATCAATCGTATCTCCGTCAAATTCATCGTTCCAGACCAGTTCCCAGCCATCGTGAACCGGGATAGTGTCGTTTTCATCATCGTTCTTAGTGATTGCATTATTCTGAGCACAACTGATAATCACAACAATACCTATGAGGAAAGCGATATTTTTACTATCCAAATATTTCAACGGTCTTTTTCTCCTTATTTTAAACTAACAACTTTAAAATCCATTGTCAATCCCTCGAAAGAATTTCCACCGATCATGACTCTGAAATCACCGGGTTCTACTGTGTATTTCATATCCAAATCATAAAAACCCAACTCCCACACCGGCACCCGGAACTGAACGGTTTTTTGTTCGCCCGCTTCTAATGTCACCCGCTGGAATCCCTTTAACTCTTTCACCGGTCTTGTAACACTGCCGGTTATATCCTGAATATAAAGTTGAACAATTTCTACACCTTCGCGTTGTCCAACATTCTTTAAATTGACACTCACAATCAAATCATCTGACGGGGTTAGGCGATTATTTTCTGCCTTAATGCCCGTATATTTAAACTTTGTGTAGCTTAGTCCATATCCAAAAGGATATAAGGGTGAAGAGGGTGAATCTATGTATTTTGAACTGAATTTATTATCAGGATCACCCGGTCGTCCGGTATTTTTGTGATTATAATAAATTGGAATTTGACCAACCGATCTGGGAAACGTCGCCGTTACTTTGCCGGAAGGATTATAGTCGCCGGTCAACACATCGGCAACCGCATTTCCATGCCGGATACCAAGATGCCAGGCTTCTACGATGGCGGACACTTTCGATTCTATATTTGACAAAGTAATTGGTCTTCCGTTCATCAGCACCAGAACAATCGGCTTATTCGTTTCGGCGATAGCGTTTATCAATTCAGCCTGAACACCGGGCAAATTCAGATCAGCCCGGGAGGCGGCTTCGCCACTCATATCGGCGCTTTCACCCATTACCATCACAACAATATCGGCGGTGCGGGCAGCTTTTATAGCCTTATTAAATCCCGAGCGATTGTTCCCTTTTACGTCGCAGCCTTTGGTGTAAATTATTTTCACATCGCCGCCCAACTTATTTTTCAGCCCTTCGTAAACGGTGACCACATCCTTCTGTTTGCCCTCACACTTCCAGGTGCCAAGCGGTGCATCTTTGTCGTCCGCTAATGGTCCGATAAGCGCAATTGAATTAATTTTTCCCCTGTTCAAAGGCAAGACATCATTTTCATTTTTCAAAAGAACAATGGATTCCCGCGCTAAATCCAACGCCGTCTGAATGTGCTCCCGATGCAGGATCAATTCTTTTTGTATGCTTTCATCAATATAGGGATGCTCAAACAGACCTAACTTGAATTTCATTCGTAATATCCGTCGAACAGCGTCGTCAATTAACTCTTCCGATAACGTCCCCTCGGCAACGAGCGCTTCCATAGCCGTTGTATAACAACGACCTTCCATGTCCATATCGACACCGGCGGTTAATCCCTTAACTCCTGCTTCCAATTGATTTTTAGCAATACCGTGAACAACCAACTCACCAATGGAATTCCAGTCACTGACGACAAAACCGTCAAATCCCCATTCGCCCTTAAGAATTTTTCGCAAGGTGAATTGATTGGCGGAAGCCGGCACGCCGCCGATTTCGTTAAAAGCGCTCATCAAGGTTCCTACTCCCGCATCTACGGCTGCCTTGAAGGGCGGCAGATAGATTTCCCGCAATGTTCGCTCGGAAATATCGACTGTGTTGTAATCCCTGCCGCCTTCAGCCGCGCCGTATCCGACATAGTGCTTGGAACAAGCCAGCAGAGTTAACGGATCGGCTAAATCTTCTCCCTGAAAACCCAGCACCTGAGCGCGGGCAATCGCCGATCCAAGAAAGGGGTCCTCTCCGGCGCCTTCCGCAATTCTGCCCCACCGCGCGTCCCGGGCGATGTCCACCATCGGCGCAAAGGTCCAGTGAATTCCGGCGGAAGCCGCCTCCTTTGCCGCAATTTCAGCAGCTTTGCGAATTAATACCGTATCCCAGCTCGCTGCAGCCGCCAGAGGAATCGGGAATATCGTGCGATAACCGTGAATCACATCGAGACCTATAATCAGCGGAATACCGAGACGGGATTCTTCTACTGCTATTTTTTGAATGCGGTTATTTTCTTCCGCTCCGATGACATTCAACAGCGATCCGATTTTTCCCTCCCGAATCATCTGCTCATATTGTTTATTCGTTCCGCTGAATTGGGTCATTTGTCCAATCTTTTCAGCGAGGGTCATTTGA
Organism: Fidelibacterota bacterium; assembly: GCA_003527965.1. Taxonomy (GTDB): domain Bacteria; phylum Fidelibacterota; class UBA2242; order UBA2242; family UBA2242; genus DPVY01. The sequence continues at coordinate 260 of DPVY01000249.1, read as the reverse complement.
TAAAGCAGTTCATTAACTTTTACTTCAATTTCAACATCTCTGAGCGGCTGACCAAAAACTACTGTAATGATAAAAGCAAGTGTAACTAAAAATTTGAAAGTGGGTTTCATGACTGTTTGTTCCCTTGTAATATTTTTCAGTTATTTAAGTAATACCATCTTCTTTATATCGCTAAAGACTCCATCTTTTGAAAATGCTTCAAGTTTATAAAAATATATTCCGCTGGAAACCGGGGCGCTCCAGGTCTTTACATAACTACC
>DPVY01000173.1:5145-6889 GCA_003527965.1 Fidelibacterota bacterium | reverse complement strand
GTCTCTGTCTTACATCATGCATCTTATGTCTAATATCTCTGACTTCCTGTCCCGAGAAAGCCGCCGGACCCGCTGACTTTCCGGCTCCTTATGGTCTAACCATCGAATTAATTGCCGACAGCACCATCTCACTCAGTTGGCAATATAATGACGATCGCAGTACTGAATTTGTCATCGATCGACGCGTGGGGACAGGCAGCTGGCTATGCAATCATGCGATTTTGCCGGCTAACATCCAAAGCTATTCCGAAACCATTAACCCCGTTTCCGATACATTGACCGCCTACCGCGTTCGCGCTATTGCCGATATTGATACATCTGAAGCATCGGCTGCCGTCGCCTGGTTTCCATTAAGCACAATCCCCGGAAATGTCGGAATAAAACAAATCGACCTGCAAAACTTCCGGCTGCAATGGCAGGACAACAGCATCGGCGAAGATTACTTTGCAGTAGATAAAAAGATTGGCGCCGCCGCCTGGAAATTAAATTACCTTCTCATCTCCGCAAACCAGACCGAATGCTTTGATAAAGCCGGATCGGCGTCCGACACGGTCTATTATCGCGTCTCCGCTAAAATCGGCGACAGCCGTTCGGCAGTCAGTTCAACCGTCTCCCGGAAATTAACATCATTAAGTCTCGAAAATCTGTATTTCGGAACTGAAAAATCTTTTGAAGTTGCAACCTGGAATCTTCAGAATTTTCCCCGCAATAATGATATCACCATCTCAAATGTCGCCCGGGCTATCCGGGCGCTGGAAATTGACGTCATCGCCATGCAGGAAATTGAGAGTTCGACCGGATTTTACTCATTAGTCGATTCCCTCGATCAGTATCAGGGGATTCGGGCTACTTCAGCCTATGCAGACCTGAATCTTGCCTTTTTATACAGCCCAAACTCAGTGACAATCGATTCCGTCTATGAAATCCTGGAAAATGAATCGCGTGCTCTGCCGCGCTCACCACTTGTTCTGCAAGGCGCCTGGTATGGAATACCTTTTATTGTCATCAATAATCATTACAAATGCTGTGGTGACGGTGTGATTGAGCTCGGCAATACCGGTGACGAAGAATACCGCCGTTTCCGGGCTAGCGAGTTACTGGAAAATTACATCCAATCTCACTTTGATGATCAAAATGTCATCGTAGTCGGCGATCTCAACGACGAGATTACCGATCACCAGAACAATAATGTTTTCCAACCCTTTATCAATCAACCCGGTGCATATCTGTTTGCCGATATGAACATCGCAACCGGCAGCAGCGCCCTGTGGTCGTATCCCACCTGGCCCAGTCACATCGATCATATTTTGATCAGCAATGAACTGTTTGACGAATTCAATGATGCCCGCAGTGATATTCAGACCATCATTATTGATAATTATTTATCCGATGGCTGGAACGAGTACGCCGTTAAAATATCCGATCACCGCCCGGTAGCGTTGAAGATATATTTCTCAGAATAATTTCAACAACAGGCCCGGTAGTTGTAAAACATGCGTATTTTTTAATGCTGCCTATCTGAAGTCTCTTTGAGATAAGATTGACAGGGTAAACTATATATAATGGTAATATTGGGTCAATAAAATCATCAATGCATATAGACTTGCCAGACAAAATGTAAGGTAAACGGATCGCAGGGTTGATTGGCTGCTTCAGCGGTTTTAAAGGTCGCCGATAGTTTGAATAACACATCTTTCCAATGCTCGGGATCGGGCGAGTAATTAGCGCCGACAGTGATATTTCC
>DPVY01000173.1:0-4749 GCA_003527965.1 Fidelibacterota bacterium | reverse complement strand
ACTTTAAAGAAACCCATTATCCCGTAACCAAAAGATGTTACCGCCGAACTGCCGCTGTTATCTGTAACCCGGCTAAAATCAAATTTTCCCCTGAAACTGCCCTTCTTATAATCCCGGGGACGGAAATATAAAAATCCGGTTAAAGAAGAAACGTTGCAGCGATTTTGATCAGGCAGACCGATATGCACTCCACCGGAAAGCCCGTTGGAAAATTTGGAAGACGCCATAAAATCCAGTTGAGGAAAAATTCCGGTGTTTACTTTCGACTTGTCTGATGTTGTATTGTAGGGTTTGAAGTTAATAGAGCCGTCGCCGTTACTGGCCATAATTTCATACTGAATAATGCCAAGGTTGTGAATTAGAGCCAGACCATAGGAGCGATAATCATCACGTCCTACCGCCAAAGCCCACATCCGCCCTACGATCGATCGTTCCGCGAAATCAATTACCGTATGGGAAGTCCGTCCGCCGGCCTGTGAACCGGGGCCGACAAATCGTCCCATTCGAAATTTCATATTTTTTGAAAGGGCGTAGTCTATCCGGGCGTCATGCAGGGTATTTGCGGCGGCGTCATATTGCACAAAACCGGCAAATTTCCCTTTGATCATCTCTCCGCGAATTCTGGCTCGCCGAATGCCAAAACCCATTTGGGTTGTGACCGAATCCGCCGAATGCTCGTAAGTCGTATAGCTTGCCCATGTTTGTAATGTAAACTGAAATGACGGTTGCCCCAACAGTTGCTCATTTGAAAGAATACATCCCAGGAAAATAATGAATAAAAACAGTTCTGTAGTTTTCATTTGTATTATTATTTATTATTTATTGTTTTTTCTCTTAATTCCAAATAAACAGCATCATAACGGCTGCCATAATCGCTCCGGAAATCCAAAAATAGAAAGCCGCATCCCAGCTCAGATTTTCGATCAGGTATCCTGTCCCGATTCCTGTTAAACTGGCGCCAAGGTAACCTATAGCGTCGATAAATCCGGTAACTGACGAGGCGGCTTTCCGCGTTCCCAGTTTGATGGGCATAGCAGCCACAATCAGTACATGCGGACCGAATGTTAAAAATCCGATAATCAGAAGAATAATCAGACTCATGACCCAGTTGCTCCCCGGCACAACGAGATACAGATAGCAGAAAACCGCCAGTAAAAGCAGCATAATAAAGGCGATAGGCGCCTTATGTCCCTTGAATAGCTTATCGGCGGCCCACCCGGCAAAAATCGCTCCCAAACCGCCGGCCACAGGGAAGGCGATGGCTTTATAGGCGGCGGTAGAAATTGTCGCACCCTGCACTTCAAACATATAGGTCGGCGCCCAGCTCATGAAACCATACCGGACAATATTCAGCCCAAACAGGGCAAATGCAGCAAACCAGACATAGTGATTTAACAGCGTGACTTTCAGTGTTTGCCGAAAACCGATATGCTCATCTTTACGGATTTCATTATTATTGATCCCATTTACCTGATCTTCCACGCTGGGCAAGCCAATCTCCTCCGGCGCATTTCTGGCTTGGAGATACCAGCGGACGGCAATTGCGATAACGATGACTCCCGGTACCCAGAAAGCCCCGCGCCAGCCGGCATATTTAATCACTGTGCCCGCAATAATCCAGGAAATCGCACCACCGAGAATGTAACTTGTTCCGAGCTGTCCGGACACTTTGCCGTGTACATTAGCCGGAAACCAGTTAGCCATACATTTAACCGTCGGTCCCCAGCCCATGGATTGGACATAGCCATTTATTCCCCAAAGCACCACCATAAAAGCGACTACACCGCCGGTAAAGCCAAAAAGGATATTTATAATTCCGGATGAGATGAGTCCGATTGTTATTATTCTCCTGGAATTGAGTTTATCCCCCAGCTGACCGTTTATAAACTGACCAATGGCGTACATCATAAACAGTGCGGATAGTACCGCGCCCAGATTGGTTTTAGTTAAGCCATACTCGGCCATAATTTCCGGCATCGCGACAGATATATTTACCCGGACAAGATAAAAGGATGCATAGGTAATCCACATTAGCCAAAATATTTTTCTTTGCCAGAGTTTAAGCTCAGGATTGGCGGACTCGACAGATTTCACATTCATTGTTTTTTCCCTTTTTAGAGTAAGCGGATCAATTATTAGCAATCCTTAATTATTTTATTCTTAATACCGGTTGACGATTGAGTTGGAAAATAGGGCAGGACAACGACTTTACCGTTAATATTTTTCATTACTTCCCGGGCCTCTTCAATTGACTCGGGAGAATGGCTGGTACTTTCACAGAGAATATCGGGGCGGATATCTTTCACATTGGGCAGGGGCGAATAGGTCTCCTGGGGCACGGCAAGATCAACGTATCTGATCGAACTTGCCAACTCAATTCGCTCATCGAAAGAAAGCACCGGCTTTTGCTTTTTTTCCATGACGGCTTCATCGGTTAAAATTCCAACAATAAGTTTTCCACCTGGTCCCGCCAGGGCTTTGGCGTTTCTCATCATCAGCAGATGACCCTTGTGAACGATATCAAGCACGTAATAAGAATATACAATTTTCACTTTTCACTCCCATTCATTTTATTAATAACTTTGCAGACGTTGCGACAATCTTCAAAAGAATCGATGAATCTCTTGTTTTTATAGTATTGATTTCAGATAACTTAGTTGTAATAATCGATTATATATACATTCATACCGAAATTTAGAAATTGTGACGCTCAATTTCTACATAAAATATGATTCTATTTCACCGGAAGTCTCTTGCGGAAAATTATTGTAAAGATAAAAAATATAGATGCAGAATAAGACCATTTTGAAACGGTCAATTATTCATAGTTTGTTTTTAGTGTCTTTGCCCGAAGGGATTCTCCATAGGAGCCCGCTGTGACCTTCGGAAGTGGTGAGGATTTCTGAAAATTTAACACTCATTCCTCTCGGTGAGATGTCTTTGACACAAACCCCGGTTTTTTTAACACTCATTTTCAAACTTCAGCTTTTTCAACACTCATTTCCCAAATTCTAGCTTTTTTAGCACTCATTCCCAAGCCTTTAGGACGTGAAATCTTTTTCTTTATTTCACTGTCCCCAGCTTGGGAATGATAACGATACCCGTTACCGGATATACCGGTTCAGTCGAAACACTGATCACGAAACTCATATTACCAGAGTTTCCACCATAACTTCAGGAAACGAAAGTTTCATTTGTACAGAGGTTATGTGTGATTCAATGATAAGACAGAAAATATAAATTCATTTATGAACCCCGATGCACTGCGTTACGGGGCAGACAAGGATTAACGTCCCGATGTGTCGGGATGAGAAGTTGAAGCCAATAAATTGGATTTATTCGAAGAATCCCATATTGTGAGGAGAGTGGTATCCTATCTTAACTTCAAAAATCAACAATCGGTGTTCCTTGTTCTGAGATCAAAAGAAACTGAAGATGACCAAACAAAAAGCAAAAAAATAAAAGTAAACAAGGCAAGAAAACTAAACCCATTTAGCCTTCACTTCGCTCGGGCGGGAATGGTTTTTTGTTTAATGACAGTTGCATCCGGCATCCGAGTGCCTGTCATTGTGACCGACAGAACAACCACCGCCGCAACAACCGCCCTTCGGCTTTTCTTTGCGGGCAAACTGCAGAATGGACATTACTCCGCCGAATACCAGCATGACAACAATTGATAAACCAATTACTTTTAGTATCACTTACTTATTTCCTCGTAGGCTTCCAGCGCCAGTTTTCATAATAGTCCCAGCTGACCGATTCCATCTCTTTGGTTCGTTCATTCAAACAGGCTTTGGTAACATCACCGGCGGAAAGTATCCCGACATACTTACCTTCCTTCTCTACAAATATATGCCGTATTCGTTTACCGAGAATTTTATCCAAAAGCAGATATATCGGTTCATCATAAGGAGCGCTGTACAAGGTGGAAATCATGTAATCCTTTATAATTGCCTTTTGGACATCGATCTTTTTTTTAACGGTATCCTTCATCAAATCCCGTTCGGTATAAATGCCGACAATATCATCGTTGTCCTTCACGACAATCGCCCCGATATTTTTCTTGACCATAAGTTTCAAAGCGTCATAAACTGTAGCATTTTGCTGGATACTAATAATTGACCGGTCTTTTTCGTTTAATATGTCTTCTGCTGTTTTCATAGTTCACCTTTCGGTAACAATTTAGGGCTTTTATCCGAAGTCGTCAAACATAATATTTTCCGGCTCCACGCCAAGGTTGTCCAAAGTATTGATCACCGCCGCATTCATCAAAGGCGGTCCGCAGATATAATATTCGCAATCCTCGGGCGCCGGATGATTGGCAAGATAGTTATCCAAAAGCACTTTATGAATAAATCCACAATGCCCTTTCCAGCAATCTTCGGGCGTTGGTTCCGACAGCGCCAGATGCCATTCAAAGTTCTCATGTTTTTGTTGTAGAGCATCAAATTCATCATTATAAAAGACTTCCCGCAGGTTGCGGGCGCCGTACCAGAAAGAAATCTTCCGTTTACTGTTTAGGCGCTTCAGCTGATCGAAAATATGGGAGCGCATGGGCGCCATTCCTGCGCCGCCGCCGATAAAGATCATCTCCTTATCGGATTCACGGGCAAAAAACTCCCCATACGGTCCCGAAATAATCACTTTATCACCCGGTTTGAGACTAAAGATATAGGACGACATTTTTCCGGGCGGCGCGTCGGGCTTTTGCCGGGGCGGAGATGCAATGCGGACATTCAGCATTATGAT
>DPVY01000289.1 GCA_003527965.1 Fidelibacterota bacterium | reverse complement strand
AACACATCAAACGATCTGTTTGGATATAAATCTTTTGAGGTGCGATATTGAGCGAACTTATTCGTATTGGCATGGCGCAGATAAATCCGGTTTTGGGCGATATTGAGGGCAATGTCAATAAGATTGTAGAAACAATTGAGCATGCAATCCGGACAAAGGTCGAGTTACTGGTTTTTCCGGAGCTGACGATTACCGGTTATTCACCGCAGGATTTGCTGTTTAATGCCCGATTTATCCGGGCCAATTTGGAAGGACTTAAGAAAATTGCCGGGCATGTTCCCAACGAACTCATTGCCGTCGTCGGTTTTATTGATAAGGTCGACGACAAAATCTACAATGGCGCTGCAATTATACGCAACGGGCAGATTATCGATAAACGTTTTAAAACACTGTTGCCGAATTACGATGTATTCGATGAAAAACGCTATTTTAGTTCGGCGGAAGCCAACTACCCTGTTCCGGTTTCGGTGAACGGTAAGAGTTTTCTCTTAGGCGTTGAGATTTGTGAAGATCTCTGGGATGCGGATTCCGACGTGAAAATCACCCGGGAATTAGCCGAACAGGGGACGGATTTAATTGTAAATTTATCGGCGTCACCCTTTGAGCACAATAAACGGGCTGTGCGGCAACAATTGATCCTCAGAAAAATCCAGGATCTGAAAATACCCTTTGTGCTGGTCAACCAGGTCGGCGGTCAAGATGAGTTCGTTTTTGACGGCAATTCGTTGGCGCTGGACTCTACCGGAGCCGTAATCGCCTGGGGCAAGGAATTCATCGAATCATTAACATCTTTCGATCTTGATATCAAATCAGGAAAAGGAGCGCCGGTGGAGTTACCATCGGTTCGAAAAGAAGAAAGCATCTACCGGGCGCTTGTTTTGGGAGTTCGGGACTATTTCCGAAAGACGGGATGCCGGAAAGCCGTTCTCGGACTCAGTGGAGGCATCGATTCCGCCTTAGTCGCCTGTGTTGCCGCCGAGGCGCTTGGCGCCGGGAATGTGACCTGTGTGTCCATGCCGGGACATTTTACCGCCGATATGAGTAATAAGGATGCCGGGATAATAGCAAAAAATCTTGGGGTCAATTTATTGACCGTTCCGATAGGAAATATCGCAAATGCCTATGATAAAGAGCTGAGTAGTATTTTTGCAGCTCTTGAAGCAGATGTAACCGAAGAAAATATTCAAGCCCGGATCAGGGGTAATATTTTAATGGCAATTGCCAATAAATTTGGTTATTATGTGCTGTCAACCGGTAATAAAACAGAATTGGCGCTTGGATATTGTACAATGTATGGGGATATGGCAGGAGCGCTGGCAGTTATTTCGGATCTCAGCAAAAGCGATGTCTATGCAGTCTCTCGTTATGTTAATGAAAAGAATGGTAAAGAGATTATCCCGGAGCGGGTATTTGAGCGGATTCCCAGTGCTGAACTGGCGGCAAACCAGGTAGATCCCTTTGATTATGAGGTCGTGAGCCCCCTTGTGGATTTAATAATTAATGATCAGAAATCCGGTGACGAACTTGTTAAAATGGGATACGATCGGACTCTTGTTCGGGATATATTGAATAAAATCCGTCTGGCGGAATATAAGAGACGACAGGCTGCGCCCGGTTTAAAGGTAAGCGGCAAAGCCTTTGGTATCGGGTGGCGTTATCCAATCATAAATTATTTTAAGGAATAATCGGGATTGAAATTTCAGCATCCAGTATCCAGTATCCAGCGTCCGGTATTTTTTTGATTTGTGAATAAATTTTTAAGAGACTAAAGGGTCTTGAAGAAGCAAGTGAGCAACAATTATAAAATGGACGGTCAGAAACATGGATGAATGTTCAAAGAATGAAGAGCTTCATCTTTTATCCCTTTTTTATGGCTATCTACTGACGATTGCCATTGCCGGGTTTGGATTATTTCTCGTATCTGTCGAGCCGAATATTTTAAACCAGTTCCGATTATGGATATCTCCACAAACCCTGAATAATCTGCTGCTCACCTGGTTTGCGCTCAGTGTAATCAGCGCTCTTTTAGTATTTTTTATTGGCGTTCTGATCCAATTATTTAAAAGGGGAAAGCGATTAAACTATTTTATCTGGTTCCACATTATTCTGTCATCAAGCCTCCTGTTTTCCACAATCTTTTACCATCTATGGCACAGCCATAACGAACCCGCTATTTTTGCCTTACTCGGGATATTAATCATAACCAATGCCATAACCTTTTTGGTATCGGCTGTATTTTTTTATATTCACTTTATAATGCGACATAATTTTCTGCCTTTTGTGCTGGGTATTATGGCTGCGACCACCGCCTTCAACTGGTTCTATTTAAGCCCGATCGGGAGAATTTCAATCTTCTGATAATTTGTCGCTTATCTTTTATATGATAGACAATATAATAAAGCGGATGCCTTTGGCGTTTCCGGTCTTTTGGTATTTCTTGGGCATACTATTAGACAGATGTCTTCCGGTTAACAATTTATTCTGGTTAATCGGGTTGGCTATTTTTCTTATCCTGAGTTTTGTATTTTCTAAAAAAACCTGTTCTGCGGTATTTATTGTACTTGTTATTATTGGAATGGGCGGGGTTAATCATAGCCGGCGAACCATAATCGGCGCCGATCATATCACACAATTTATCAATGGAACTGCGGATAGTATCGTAGTGCAGGTTGAAACAGCCGAAGGAAGTGGTGAGGGTAATCAAAAACTAATTGTGAGCAATGTTCGTATCAAGAGGGAACAATGGAAAGCCTGTCAGGGAAAAGTGTTATTAAAAATCAAAGATAGCCGGCACAGGTATTCTTACGGTGATGAATTGAGGTTTTTTATGACATTGCGTATGCCCATGGGCAGACGAAATCCCGGTGAATTTGATTATAAGCAATATTTAACAAATCATCACATCTTTGCGATAGCGTACCTTCAGGAGAAAGATATAACCATTTCAACAAAACCGCCGCCGGTGTATTCATTGCGTCGCACGGCTAACATTGTGAAATACCGGATTCAGGATTTGATTGCCATATCGGTAAAAGGAGAACAGGGCGCTATTTTAAAGGCATTGTTGGTGGGCGTCCGCAGTGAGATCAATGACGAGACCGAGCAGGCATTTATTGATTCAGGCGTCATCCATGTGCTTGCCGTCTCCGGATTACATGTGGGGTATGTGACACTGGTATTTTGGATTATCTTGGGATTTCTGAGGCTTCCCCTAAAACCCAAAGTGATACTTACTATTCTGGCGTTGAGCGCCTATGTTCTTGTTGTTGATATCAAACCATCGGTTTTGCGGGCAGTTATTATGGCGTCCATGATCCTGTTTGCCAAAGGATGGGAAAAGCAGGTCAATGTCTATAATTCACTCGCCGCCGCGGCATTGATACAAACCCTTATAGATCCTCTGCAACTCTTTGATATGGGCTTTCAGCTGTCCTTTATTGCTGTATTTTCTATTGTTTATATTTATCGTCGCTTTGATGTAATGCTGCCGGATAAATTGCGCCCGATTTCCGCATCCAATAAAATAGGCAGAAATATTTATCAGCTATTTTTAGTCTCCCTGTCGGCGTTATTAGGTACGCTGCCGGTTACAATCTACTATTTTCACCGCATACCGCTTATTTCTGTTTTGTCCAATATTCTTGTGATACCGCTGGTCAGTGTAATCGGCGGACTGGGATTTGCGCAGATAATTCTTGGATTTTGCTGGTCTGGATTTAATTTTGCCTACGGCGAGGTGGAAACGCTGTTGATTCAACTCCTGCAAAACATTATTCAATTAATTTCCCAAATACCGTTCGCATATATTCAGGTGCCCCAAATATCACTGCTGACTCTGATCCTGCTATATGTCCTGATACTTGCATTGCTGAATTTTGACAGGCAAAGAGTACAAAAAGTGACAATAATCGGATTATTGGTTGCGGCAAATATCTATATCTGGTCGGCTATCGCCGGATCATCTCGGATGACAATTACATTTCTCGATGTTGGTCAGGGAGACGCTATTGTTGTTGAATTACCGTCAAAAAAGACAATTCTCATTGATACAGGTGACCGCAACTATAAACGGGACTATGGAAAACTGGTTGTCTGCCCCTATTTGGAGCGACAGGGTATCCGGAAAATCGATGTGCTGATTCTCAGTCATCCTCACAACGATCATATCGGCGGCGCACCATATATTTTGAGACATCTGGATGTAGATCAAATATGGGAAAGTGGTCTGAAAGCCCGATCAGGGGTATATCAGGAAATACATCATCTGGCCGATTCGTTGAGCATACCAATAATTTGCCCTGAAGCGGGTGATATCGCTTTACTTTCAGATGAAATAAAATTACTTTTTCTGCATCCGTCAGATCGTTTCCTGGAGCGCCATCAGCGGAATTATAATAATGCTTCGCTTGTGTGTAAACTCCGCTATAATGATGTGAGCGTTTTATTCACCGGTGACGCCGAGAAAGAATCCGAACGCTATTTATGTTTATGGAGAGACCTGTTGAAATCGACGATATTGAAGGTTCCTCATCATGGGAGTAATACGTCTTCCACTTTACCATATATAAATCTTATCGACCCTGAAATTGCCGTCATATCGGTTGGCGCGAATAATAAATTCAACCATCCGTCTTTATCTACGATTGAACGATATGATCAGGTGGGCGCGACGTTATATCGCACGGATATTAACCGTGCCGTTCAGATCAGGACAAAGGGGAAAATTGTAAAGGTTAATAATTGGAGATAAATTCCAACTCAGAATACTAAAAATTTTGAGTTTGTTCCTGCCCGACCGCAGGCTGGGAAATGCTGTTCTTTGTCACCCTTCGATGGACTCCCCGACTACACTTCGTTACGGGGCAGGCAGGGTGACATACGATAGACAAGACAAAAACTCATTCCTTTAGTGTCATCGTATGTTAGTATGG